>QKJH01000107.1 GCA_003250865.1 Alphaproteobacteria bacterium
TGGCCATTCCCGAGCTCTTTGCGGAAGATGTCAGGCTTGCTCTAAGAGAATTGGGAAAAATTACTGGCCGTGTCGATGTTGAAGACCTATTGGATGTAATTTTTAGGGATTTTTGTTTAGGAAAGTGATATTATGTCAAGAAATAGCTTTCTTTTTTTCAAGAACGCGCTATACTACAGATAATCAAAAACCTAAACATTCAGAGGAGTAGTGTAATGTCTGAATTTAATCCCAACGATCCAACTGCCATAGCAACAGCCTTCATAGAAGATTGTGAAGCCATGGGCATGAAAGTTATAGCCCCCATTGCAATTGAAAGAGCCTCTATAGAAATACCCCACCCGCCCATTGATGTGGACAAAGCCTATGGTTCGCTTGCCAAATTGAATATATAGTTTTTGAAAAGATAGTAAAAGGCGGGTTTAGGAATAAATCCGCTTTTTTGTTGAATAAAATCAACGAATCCGCTTAATATGACCGCTATGAACAAGAGAGGTAAGTATAATGAGCAACAAGCCTGAAACGCCGTCAGACCTTTATGATTATTTTGACTTGCTTGGACAGGGGGCCAACAAATCAAGGCCAATCGAAGAAAATAAAGAAGACATCAGCACCAAAGTAAACGATGGTGCCTTATCACCCCCCATTCGCACTGATAAAATTTGCGAACTATGAGCACATTTGATGTAATTGTTATAGGCGGCGGTCACGCCGGTATCGAAGCTTGTGCGGCCTCTGCACGTATGGGCGCAAATACGCTGTTGATAACGCATAAGATTGAAACCATTGGGGCGATGTCTTGTAACCCTGCAATTGGCGGTTTGGGCAAGGGGCATCTGGTGCGTGAAATTGATGCGCTGGATGGTGTTATGGCACGTGCTATTGATAAAGGCGGCATCCAGTTTCGGATGCTTAATGCTTCAAAGGGGCCTGCCGTTCAAGGCCCGCGGGCACAAGCGGACAGAAAGCGCTATGCTGAGGCTGTTCAAGAAATACTTTTTTCCCAAGAAAACCTTACAATACAAGGTGAGGGTGGTGTATCAGAGTTTATCATTCGGGATAACCGCATTCTTGGTGTATTGGATGCACAAGGCAACGAGATATATGCTAAAGCTATCGTTTTAACGACGGGAACGTTTTTAAACGGTGTCATTCATCGCGGCGAAACACAAACGCCCGGTGGGCGCATTGGGGATGCACCAGCACTTAAGCTTTCGGAGCAGTTGCTGAGCTTTGATCTTGATCTAAACCGTTTGAAAACAGGCACTCCTGCACGACTTGATGGAAAAACCATCAATTGGAGTATTTTAGACGAACAAAAGGGCGATAATCCGCCGCAGCCCTTTTCGTTTTTGACACAGGAAATTACTACACCGCAAATTTCTTGCTATATTACCTACACAAACGCAATGGCTCATCAGGCTATCCGAGAGAATATCCACAGAGCCCCCATGTATTCCGGCCAGATTAAAAGTATCGGCCCGCGCTATTGTCCATCAATTGAGGATAAAATTTCTCGCTTTGCGGACAAAGAAAAACATCAGATATTTCTTGAGCCCGAGGGATTGGACACGGATGTTGTCTATCCCAATGGTATTTCCACATCGCTACCCGTAGATGTACAGGATGCCATGATTCATGCCATTAAAGGTTTGGAAAATGTAAATATTTTGGAATATGGCTACGCTATTGAATATGATTACATCAATCCGCTTGAGTTAAAACCAACCCTTGAAGTCAAAAAAATAAAAGGGGTGTTTTTAGCTGGTCAAATTAATGGCACAACCGGATACGAAGAAGCGGGAGCTCAAGGGCTTGTAGCTGGTGTTAATGCCGCAATTCATGCCACGGAAAAAGACAGCCCCTTTATTCTTGATCGCACAAACAGCTATATTGGTGTCATGATTGATGATCTGGTTACAAAAGGGGTTACCGAGCCCTACCGTATGTTCACGTCTCGTGCGGAATACCGATTGCTGCTTCGTGCTGACAATGCAGATGTTCGCTTAACAGATATGGGCATTGCTGTGGGGTGTGTAGGCGTTGAGCGTACAAAATTTTGGCATGATAAAAAAGCAAAACTCGAAGAGGCCAAGAACAGTGCCAAACTGCTTGGCGGCACCCCCAATGAACTAGTAAAAAAAGGCCTAAAAGTTAATCAGGACGGGCGTTTTCGTTCCATCCACGATCTTTTGCGGTATCCGGAAATCACACTAGAACAGCTTAAAGAAATTTGGCCGGAGATTGCGGCTTGGGAACCTGAAATTGCCCAACAAATAGAGATTGATGCTCGTTACGATGGCTACTTGCAGCGCCAGGAAGCTGATGTGAACGCTTATATGAAAGATGAATCGTTGGTTATTCCTGACAGTATCGACTACAATGCTGTTGGAAGCTTATCGAATGAAATTCGTCAGAAATTTATCCAAATCCGCCCCAACACGATTGGTAAAGCAGCGCGAATTCCCGGAGTTACCCCCTCAGCCGTAGTATCGCTATTGCGTTACGTCCGCCGTGGAGATAAAGAGGCAAGTTAATGATAGAAAAGGATTTTTACATACCATCATGGTATGAAAAGGAGATTGTTTCACGTGAAACAATCAATAACTTAAAACACTATCATGCGCTTCTGGTAAAATGGCAACAAGCCATTAACCTGATTAGTCCAAATACCTTAGATACAGCGTGGGAGCGTCATTTCATCGATTCAATGCAAATCATCCCTCATATCGAAAACACCGAGAACACTACTATGGTTGATATGGGTAGTGGAGGAGGGTTTCCAGCATTGGTTATTGCAATTATGTGTCCTTTGGTCACGGTTCACTTGATTGAATCGGATATGCGCAAATCACAATTTTTAAAAACGGTTGTTCGGGAGTGCAATTTGGCGAATGCTACCGTGCACAATGAAACCATTGATAATGTTACAGATATAAAAGCAACATTGGTTACAGCCAGAGCTCTGGCATCGTTGGATAAGCTGTTGGATTGGGCGGGCTTATTTTTGGATAAAACGCAGCAAGAAGCAAAAGCTGTTTTTTTAAAGGGAGCGTCTTGGCAAAGTGAATGGGATAGCATAAAATCAGACTATAACAGGTGGGCGCTAAGGGCGTTTCGGAGTCAAACGGATGAACAGGCCGCCATCCTTGTTTTTGAGCAAAGGGAAGACAATGAATAAAAGAGAGCTGCTGCGCATATTTTATCACTTAACGGTTATTGGTGCCGGTTTTACGACATTGGCACTTGAAATAATCGCATCACGCATGCTGATGCCGCAATTTGGTTTAACGTTGGATATATGGGGCGCTGTGTTAGTTGTTACGCTGTCGGTTTTGGCTGCTGGGTATTTTTGGGGAGAAAAAACCGTTTCTGGCTCGTTGGCAGAGAAAATTCCTGGAAAATATGTTAGAAACGCCTTTTGCGCCGTTGTTCTTGTTTTTGCAGGTGTTCTTGGTTTCTATCCCTTAACGGGAATGTTTACAGATTTGCCGTTGTTTATTGGGGCGGCGCTATCTTCTTTTATCTTAATTGGGCCGTGTTTTTTCTTTACCGCGACGTTGACACCGCTGCTTGTAATGATTGAAACTCTTTCGCAAGGACAAGAAAAAACCAAAGCAATAGGGCATACAGGCATTATTCTGGCAGAGTCGACTATTGGCTCGGTCATTGGAGCGTTGGTGTGTGTTTATGGACTTATACCCAATATGTCGGTAGAAATAGCGTTGATTTATCTTTTGGCACCGCTTTTCGTCAGCTCCTCTGTATTGGTGGTATTGCACAGCCGTTTTATGGGCCTGAAAATCAGAGGTATTCAGTTATTAGCAATAATGCTGGCGGGCACGGTTTTTTTTTCTGGACTTGATGTCGATGCCAGACAAATAAATTTTGGCAATACAATAGCGACACAGTTAGAAGTCCAGCGTACACGGTACGGTACGATTCGCCTTATTCGAGTTCCTCTTCCTGCCGAACAAACAGCATGGTTATATCTCTTACTGGATGGCAGAACCCAAAACATTCTGCTTGAAAAGGGCGAAAATGCCATTGCCTACACGAATGCAGCCGTTAACAGTCTTTTGAATATGCCAAAAAAACCAAAGGATGTATTGATTTTGGGCGGCGGCGCCGGCGTTATAGCCCGAGATTTGGCAAATAGCGGTGTGTCGGTTGATATGGTTGAAATAAACGGTGCATTTGAGCCCTTGGCAAAAAAATATTTTTATTTACCGGACATGGTTAATTTTTATGTTGAAGATGCAAGAACGTTCCTAAACCGTTGTTCTAAAACTTATGACGCCATTGTTTTTGATATATTTACAGGCTATGGGGCGCCGGAACATTTGGTAACGAAAGAAGCTTATCAAGCGGCAAAAGAGTGTTTAAACCCGGGAGGCGTTGTTTCGCTTAATCTTTTAAGAGACCCGAAGGATACGAAGCCGGATGCCACAATAAAAGCAACATTATCAGCCGTTTTTTCCTATGTTGATTTATACAGCCCCATAAAGGCAGAAACCCCTATCGTTAATGGGCTGTGGCTTGCATCAGACGAAACATTACCTGTTGCTCAGCTTTCAGGGGGGGCTACACCTGGTTTTATCAACGAAGAATTAAAGCAAAACTGGAAATACCAACCGGTTAGTGATGGTGGTGAAGTTTCTACTGACAACTTCCCTGCGTATGTCTTTGAAACCAAAGAACTCTTTCGGGAAGAACATAGCCTAACCCGTGATATATACGGGGTTTCCGTGATGAAACCATGAAATATTAGAAAAATATATTATATGGGTCATTTTTCTTGACTTACCCTTTATTTCTGTGGTTTTATGAGCTTATACTTAAACTTGGATAAGCAAAGGAAATCGTTGTGAATAAGCCCGTCTTTGCCCGTTTTGTTCCTAAACAGAAACGTTTTCAGTCTCCTAAATATCAAGGAAGAGTATTAGCTATAGCTAATCAAAAAGGTGGTGTTGGTAAAACGACAACGACCATCAATTTAGCAACTGCGTTGGCCGCCATTGGCAAGAAGGTTTTGGTGATGGACCTGGATCCGCAGGGGAATGCATCAACAGGATTGGGAATTGGGCGCGGTGAGCGCGGTAATGGTGCCTATGAGCTGATGTTTGGCTCTGAAACGCTCGAAAATGTGGTTAAGCCGACAAAGGTGCCCAATTTATTTGTCATGCCTTCTTCTATCCATCTTTCTGGTGCGGAAATTGAGCTGGTATCCATGGAACAGCGCGAATATATCCTTCAAAACGCTATAACGGCGCAAAACGTTGCTTTCGACTATGTCTTGATAGATTGCCCGCCATCTTTAAACTTGCTAACACTTAATGCTTTGACGGCTTCTGATGCGGTTATTGTTCCACTACAGTGTGAATTTTACGCTCTTGAAGGCCTGTCTATGTTGGTTAAGACCATTGAGCGTGTTAAAAACCGTTTTAACCCTCGTCTGGATTTGCATGGCATTTTGTTGACAATGCATGACAAGCGCAACAATTTATCCAACTCTGTTGAAGAGGATGTTCGCGGATATTTTGGTGACAAAGTATATAAAACGGTCATTCCGCGGAATGTCCGTATTTCCGAGGCTCCCGGACACGGTTTGCCAGCAATTGTTTATGATATGCGCTGTATCGGATCGCAGGCCTACATCAAACTTGCACGCGAAGTAATCCGCCGCGAAAAAGTTCTTGATGATAATGGCACAAAGGCCACGGCAGCATAAAGAGAGAGACAGCATGATGGTAGAAAAAAAACAGGCTTTAGGGCGAGGACTCGATGCTCTTTTTGCAGATGAAGAGGCATATATGCCTGCAGCAATGTCGCAGGGTAATTCTCAGGATAATAGTAACGAAGAATTAAGTGGCAATATTGTTTTGATGCCAATAGAACTTATCAAACCCGGTAAGTTTCAACCGCGAAAATTCTTTAATAATGAGGCTCTGGAAGAGCTTTCTGCCTCCATTAAAACCCATGGTGTATTGCAACCGCTATTGATACGCCCAATTGTCACGGAAGAAGACAGTTTTGAAATTATTGCAGGCGAAAGACGTTGGCGTGCCGCACAAAAAGCACAACTTCATGAAGTGCCTGTAATCATCCAAAATATGACCGACCAGGAAGCCATGGAAATTGGCTTGATTGAAAACCTGCAGCGTCAGGATTTATCGCCGATTGAGGAAGCAAAGGCCTATAAACAACTTATTGATGACTTTGGATATACGCAGGAGAGACTCGCTGATGTAGTTGGCAAAGGTCGAAGCCATCTGGCAAATACCATGCGTCTTTTGATACTTCCCGACAGCGTACAAGAGCTGGTAATTGAAGGAAGCCTTAGCGCCGGACACGCAAGGGCTTTGATTAATACCAGCGATGCAGAGACTCTTGCAAAAAGCATTATAAAAAAGGGACTAAGCGTTCGTCAGACAGAAAAACTTGTTGCATCACACGGTGTTCAGATGCGCACAAAAATATCAGTGCCTGGACAAAAAAATGGTAAAGTTAAAAGCGCGGATATTGCTGCTTTGGAAGAAGATATTCAGCGCATTTTGGGTCTTAATGTTACAATTGATGCACAAACCAATACAAAGGGATCAATTACTATACATTATTCCGATTTGGAACAGCTTGATGATGTGCTCAACCGTTTAATGCAACAATAAGAAGAAATACCTTTAACGGCGCAAAGCTGTAGTAGCTTGATGAGCCAATGCCATAAAAGTCCGTTGCGTTAATCCGGCTGTGGGCGCGCCTGTTTTTTTAATAGCCCCTTCCGTTTTTACCAGCCTTTTTTGTGCGGTATCAAGTGCGGTAAGTGACCATAAAGAAAGATGTTTTTCAAAAAGAGGCTTGGCCTTGAAAAACACCGGTGGAAATAAACCTTTAATAGCTATTTCACGTGTTTTACCATTGCCGACAGAAGCTTGAACCTGCTGCAGTCTGGAAAAATAGTTTTGCGCGGCTCTTAACATACCGACTTCTGAAACGCTTTCGTTCAATAACTGGTTAAACACCTTATCCAATTGTTTGAAATCACCGCTTGCAATAGCGTGACAAAGTTCGTTCATGTCATTTTCAGTGCGATCTCCGATACACATGACGGCATCTTCAAAGGTAATCTGTTTAACGGCTTCACCTTGTTTTGGGAAACCGACATAAAGCATTAGCTTCTCAATTTCTGCAAAGGCTGTTTCACGGTTCCCCGATAATGTCTTTGACAGATACTCCATGACTGTGCGATCCGCAGTAAAACCATTCTTTTGCAAATGGCCGGCAATTAGCTGTAACACGTCGGATACGGTTTCTTCATAACACGCTATGCATGCAAGATTTGACAGTTTTTCAGCCGATTTGCGCAATGTCGATTTGGGTGTTAATTCGTCAGCCTCGATAACCAAAATGTTTTCACCATTATATCCGTCGAGTGCAGATTCTACCGCGCCGGCTATCTTGTCAGTTGCATAACGAATATGGATGAGTTTTCGTCCCCCCATCATGCTAAAAGCGTTCAATTCGTCAGCAATGGAAACAGCAGCTTCATCGAAGGTTTCACCATTTATCTGAGTCACATTAAAAGGATCGTTGACATCGTTCACAGCCTTGGCACAACATGCCTTG
>QKJH01000159.1 GCA_003250865.1 Alphaproteobacteria bacterium
AAATTGTGGTTAAGAAACTCGGGCACGTCTTATACGCGGCAAAAAGCGGTGCGGAGGCTATTGAATTGTGCAAAGAACACCAGTTCGATTTGATATTCATGGATTGTCAAATGCCCGACATGGATGGCTTCCAAACCACGGCACACATCAAAAAACTGTACGCCGGAATCCAGCACAATGTCCCTATTATTGCACTTACAGCACATGCCCACCGCGCTGACAGAAAAAAATGCCTTCAATCAGGCATGCATGACTACCTAACCAAGCCTGTAATAAAAAACCAGATAATACAAACCATTAACAAATGGACTTCAAGTAAATAATAAGAAATACTTGAAATTGCGCCCAGATAAGGTTAGGCTGAATAGCGCTTTGGGGAAAACGCATCTGAAGTATTTATTTTCAGGGGGATATGATTTGAAACGAACACCGTTGCTATACCTTTTTGCCGCCTTCTTTCTAGGGCTCTCGGTAGTTATCATATTAAGCCGAGACGCAGATGCCGCGGATACCGACATACAAAAAAACACTCCCAAAGTCATCCACATCAGTTCCTATGACAACAGCTATAGCTGGAATTACAATATTGTCAAAGAAATCCATAGCATTATGAATGAACACAACATTGATGTTCAAACCTTTTACCTTGATTCCCATCACCTTTCACCGGAACAGCTGATTAAACGCGGCAAAAAGTTCAGGGACATTATTTTACAAGAGAAACCGGCAGCCATTATTGCAACAGATGATGCCGCTGCCCAATATGTTATTCAACCGTATTTTCTGGACAATAAAATTCCGGTTGTGTTTGCAGGTGTCAACTGGGATGCTTCGGAATATGATTTACCTGCCTCAAACACAACAGGCATGATTGAGATTAATCCCACAATTGAGTTATTCAGCGCCATGAACCGTCTTGTAAAAAAAGATATGGAGACGGTAAGAATTGCTTTTGTGGGCCCGGAAACGTTCACACAGCGGAAGAACATTCATTATGAGACCTTGTTAATCGGTAAAGACTATAACCCTTCTTATCTGGTAAGAACCTTTGCCGAATTTAAAGAAGCCTATATCAAGGCACAGCAAGACAGCGATTATGTTTACCTTGGCAATCTTGCCGGTATTGAAGGCTGGTCGAATAACAGCGCCCGTGAATTTATGTTGAATAACACCTTCAAACCAACTTGCGGCACCATACCAACGCTCGCAGCAGAGACATTACTCACATTTGCCAAATTTCCGAACGAACATGCCGACTGGGCAGCCAATACAACCCTGGACATTATCCTCAACGGCAAAGCGCCTTCTGATATCCCGATTACTAAAAATACGAAAGCGCAAATTATGCTGAATACGCCATTGGCAGACAAATTAAAAGTCGATATTCCGCGAGATATTCTTGAACTTTCCGTCAGTGTACCGTAAACATAAAATAGAAGATTTTCTGACAAGGCCAATCAAATGATACGCTTTCAGCTTTTGGTTTTTTCCCTTTTTTCATCGCTTATCGCTATTATTGGTGTTGGCGTCCTGTCCTTCGGAACCTCTTCCCAGACCATTTTGGATTTACACCAGCAACAGTTGGAGCAGCTTGCCCTTTCAACCGACAGAGCAACACAATTGTGGTTACATGATTCCCGCGACAATCTCGAGCTTTGGGCTGAAAGCAGTTTTATTACCCGTTCATTGGACGACACCTATATCGGCCGTGCGTCGCGGGAAATTGCCAGTGCACGTCTTGCCGGCATCCTGAAGGAACAGGGAGATTTCAAAGCTATTGCCGTTATTGACAGCAAACAGCACGTTTTAGCAGCCTCTCCCATGACGGAAAAAGAAAAGAACTTTATGGCTTTCCTGCCGTTATATTTCGACATTTCTCCACCACTGAAAAACAACCAATTACAACTCTATCAATGGCAGGAAAACAAGCCCTTCTTTGCCATCATGACCCGTATTCTTGTCGATAAAACACCGCCAGCCGAAACACCCGAGACCAATAGCGATGAGGACAGCTTTTTTCTGGTTGCTCTGATTGATTTGGATAATCTAGTTGACAACGTATTTCTTCCTGCCCGTGCACAGGACAATGCAACCTTCATCACACTGGCCGATACAAAAACCAAAAAGCCCTTGTCCTCGTCAGAAAACATGACAACGCTTTACGAACAGCCTGATAAAAAACTCTACTTCTACCATGCTCTGCCATATATTGACTGGACTATTGTGGCCTATACCGAAAAAAACGCCATCAATATGCCCGCATTCCGTCTTGCTGAACGGGTAGCCCTTCTGGGTTTTTTAACCATGTTGACATACATCATTATCAAATATTTCTTTATCCACTATTTCATATTTATTCCGGTTGCGCGCCTTGCCAATACCACACAAGAGATAGCGCGTAACAAAGACTATTCCATCCGTGCCAAAAATAACGAGCCTAATGAAATCGGCGATTTGGCACGCTCTTTTAACACCATGCTGGATGAAATCGAAAAGCGCGAATTCGAGCTTAGCCAAGCCAACAGTGAAATCCGGGAAACCACCGACCGCCTGATGATTGCCAATGAACAGGCCGAAAGCAACCGTCATGCCGCAGAACTGGCCAGTGAGGATAAAACAAAGTTCCTGCAATCCCTGTCCTATCTTTTACGCTCACCGCTTAATAGCATTGTCATGCTCTCGCAAGAGCTGTTTGATGAAAAAGGGGAATGCTCACCTGAGCTGCACAATACCATTTCCATCATTTACCACAGTGCTGTTGATTTGGAAAAACAGCTGGACGGTATTCTTGAATATTCCGAAAAGGCTGATAACCCGTCTTCTGGGCATCATTTGACCGAGGCGATTAATGCCATAAGCCCGGCGGTATCCTACACACGCCATCATGTACTTTTAATCGACAACAATATGCGGGAGGCTTTCCTGATTTCCAAGTTACTAACGCTTAAACAATGCAGCGTTGCCATAGCACCCGACACTCCAACCGCCGCTGACTCAATGGCAGATACGCGGCCGGATTTTATCCTGATAGCAAACCACTTTAGCAAAAAACTTAAAACGGAAATCACAGCAACGCTTGAGACATTGACCGCTGAAGACGATGATGACATCATCATTGCCTGGCTAGATTGACGAGCGCTCCCCCCCCAGATTTATGTTGCAGTGCCACTTCGTTTTTTCTTGTACGACTCAGACGATTGGAGCACAATGCGGGCAAGACCAACAACTTTTTGGTTTGCGAAGGGTGTCATCCCGCGCATTCCCTCATACCCCCCTGTTACGATTAACCCAACAGTCGGTTGTATTATAAAAGAATGTACGGGGACAAACGCCACAATTTACCTGTAAGGGTAAAACTGTGGCGTTTTTTTGTGCTTTAGACTCTTTAATTAAATCGAAGGCAGTTATTCCCAATAAAGTCCGGTCTTGTAATCGGGGATAAGCTCTGCCCGATTGCTCTCCAAAAATTTATTGAGGGATTTGTTCTCTTTACGCAGTCTTTTTAAACGGCTATGCAAATCGTAGATATAGGCTTGCATCGTGCGTTCGCGCTGACTGCTGTGCAGATTGCATACTTTATCCAAAAGTTCGGTAGAATTGTCTAATGTCATGTGATACGTCTCCTTTTTAAAAAGTCCATTAAAAAGACGGCGTTCAAGGCCTTATTACTCTCATGGATATTACAAACGTACACGACACCTCTTAGTTTCCTATCATAAGTTAAAAAACGCAACCATTCAAGTCCTTTTTACCACAATATATTGATTACAAAACAATATATTGCAAAATTATAACAACATGTTGTGAATGCGCTGCAACATAAGGTTTTACCTTATTTTTGTCATATCACACGGTTAAAATTTCATTCCAATGAGTCGTATAGCGCGGTGACCGAAGCGAACAGGACATGCGCCAATCCCTCTTCGTTCCGGTGGCGGCATAGACCAGCGAATCATCTCCCATTATGCGATTGACATCATCTACCAGACGGTTGACGGTCACCCGTTTTGGAGTGTCTTCCCATTCGGGAAGCAACATATCGCCCTGAGTTTGGCTTTGGGGCATAATGTCGTACAAACAAACCCCGCTTTTTTTGTAATGCACCCCCTCCTTGTACATTTCACGCACAGCTTGTTTGGCCTTGGCAATCATGGTCGACGTGTCAAACGTCGCCGGCAACAGGGAAATATAGCGGCTGTCATAGCTGGCCTTGCCGATTTGTCCGGCGCGCAGCATCACATACAAACCACCAGCCTTTGCCCCCTGCTTACGCAGGCGCTCGGCCGCACGGGTAACATGCCACGCCACGCTTTCTTCCAGTTCCTGACGCAAAGTAACAGCTTTGCCGAACGAGCGCGAAGCCACGATGGTTTTGCTCGGCTCGTCCATTTCCTCGAGAGTCAAACAGGAAATACCGCGCAGTTCATACACAATCCGCTCTCCCACAACCGAAAAACCCCGGCGTATCTGGTGCGGATCACTGTCGCGCAACCCCTTGACCGTGAACACGCCGTATTCCTCGCGCAGGCGCTTGCCCATGCGGTGGCCGACACCCCAGATTTCTTCGACTGGCAGATGGGACAATAATTCACTGCTATCCTGTGGTGACGGCATGATATACACGCCGCTGGAGGTTTTCTTTTTGGCAATATGGTTGGCCAGCTTGGCCAGCGTTTTGGTCGAAGCAACACCGATGGAAATAGGAATACCCGTCCATTGCAACACCGCCATGCGCAGCTTATTGCAAAATTCACGAATATTGGTATGGGCGGCAAAGGCCGTCAAATCCAGAAAAGCCTCGTCAATGGAATAAACCTCCAGCTCGGGGCAGAAATCGGCCAGAATTTTCATGACACGCTTCGACATATCCGAATAAAGATGATAGTTTGAGGACATCACCTTCACATCATTCTTCTGACACAGGGCGCGCCATTGGAAATACGGTACCCCCATGGGGACATTCATATCCTTGACTTCTTGCGAGCGCGCGACAATACAGCCGTCGTTATTCGACAAAACCGCCACGGGTTTGTCTTTCAGTGACGGGTCAAATGCCCGTTCACACGATACAAAGAAATTATTACAATCAACCAGAGCATAAATAGGCATGATTTCTCTCCTCTTCCTGTTTAACCTGAAAAAGCCTTGCTTTTGACAGCCACCGTGCGGTGCACGACAAAGGTCACGACACCCCAGATGTCCAGCTCCTGCCCGTCATGGACAAGAAGCGGTTGAAAGCGGTTATTTTCAGGCATCAGCATGATTTTGTTATCCTTACGAAACAGGCGCTTGACCGTCATCTCTCCATCAATGGCGGCAACAACGATATGGCCATGGCGCACTTCGATTGATTTATCCACAACCAGAATATCATCGGGATAAATCCCCGCTCCGACCATCGAGTACCCCGTCACGCGTACGAAATAGGTTGCACTGGGATTTTTTACGACATAATCGTGCACATTCAGCGGCATATCCTTGGCATCCGGTGTCGGCGCGGGAAAACCCGCCGGTACCAACGCCTCAATCAACGGTAAGTTCCCGTTCTTTTCGTCCGCGGCATAATTTTGGGCTGACATAATCTGCATAACGTTCGTGATAGCTTTCTTTTCCCTGAAGGTACGGGGCATCCCCGAGTCTTGTTTGTTCTTATTATGTTCTATACCACAAATAAGAACAAAAAGTAAACAAAATAGATTAAGATACAAAAAAAGCCCCAGATGATACCGGGGCTTTAATGCTCATTATTTATAGTCTTACATGAAATAGCGTATCCACAGATAGGCATTGGCAATCACCACCGTCAACAAGGTGAGCGGCAAGCCATGCAACATGTATTTGACAAAGGAAATGCCGTGCCCTGCCCGCGAAGCATAGGAAGCGACCATGACGTTGGCACTGGCACCAATCAGCGTGGCATTGCCGCCGAAACAGGCTCCCAGAACCAAACTCCACCACAGCGGATTAAGCGCTTCGCCATGACCAAACGTATTGCCCATACTATCAATCACCGGAATGATGGTGGCGACAAACGGAATGTTATTCACAAAGCCCGAGAAAATCGTCGACACCCATAAAATGACCAACCCCGTTTTCGGGAAGTTACCGCTGGTTACCTCGGTAATTTTATCGGCCAAAAGCGCCAGAATACCCGTGTGTTCCAATCCTGCGACTACAACAAACAGACCAAGGAAGAAAAAGATGGTATCCCATTCAACATGGTGAAATGCTTCGTGTACCCGCTCGTTTTTCTCTTCGATTTTTTTACCCCAGCTTTCAAGCAGCATCAGCAAAGCCGCACCCGACAGAGCAATCGTTCCTGTTTCAAAACCCAGACCATGCCCGGCCGTAAATCCCAGCATGACCAGAGCCAAAACGACGAGTGATTTGACCAACAGACGATTATCCTGAAGCGCTTCGGAAGCTTCATAGTTTAACAAGTGCTTACGGGCATTTTCGGACGTGGTGAGCTTTCTACCCCATATCACATCAAAAACCACCAACATAACCACCAGCGTCACCAGAACGGCAGGTCCGGCATTAACCATGAAGTCTGTAAAGCTTAGCCCCACGGCCGATCCAACCAGAATATTGGGAGGATCACCGATAAGCGTAGCCGTCCCACCGATATTGGAAAACAGGATTTGTGCCAATAAAAACGGATACGGGTTTTGTTTCAGCTGTTCCGTAAGCAGCAAAACCACCGGCACAATCAACATTACCGTAGTAACATTATCCAGAAAGGCCGAAAAAACAGCCGTAATCAGGGATAAAACCATCAATAGCCAGCGCGGATTGGCCTTGACAGCCTTGGCCGCAACAATGGCCACATATTGGAAAACGCCGGTTTTTTGCATGATACCGACAATAACCATCATGCCGATTAGCAAAAACAGCGTGTTAAAATCAATGGCATCAATCGCCTGCTCTTGCGTTACCAGCCCCAGATAAATTGCAAGGCTGGCCGCAATAATAGCCACCACCGCCTGATTCATCTTTTCGGCAATAATCACGGCATAAACAAACGCCATCACTCCACAGGCAAGATACGATGCATCAATGCCCAACAATTGTGCCACCATACTCGTGGCATGTTCTTCTATCATCACACGTCCTCTATGAACTTATTTTGTATTGGATTGTTTTTCGGCTTGTTGCTCGAGCACTTCAACCTCTTTCAAGACCTCGTACAGATGGAGCAGACAGGATTGCTCGGAAATCAGACCGATAAAACGGCTCGTTTCCTTTTCAACAATCGGCAGCGGACTGCCGTACTTGACCAGCTTGCGCAAGCCTTCCATCAACGCCGTTTTGGGGTAAAGTACCTGAACTTTTTTATCCATGTGATCCGAAACGGGAGAGTCGGCAAATTTGCGAATGCGCTTGGCCGCCGCAGGAGAAGCATCATGCAAGAATGCCAATCCGGATATTCCATCCAGGATTTGGGCTGCCTTGGGCAACAAATCCTCGATAAAACATCCCAGAGAAAACATTCCAATTAAAATCCCGTTATCGTCAATAACGGGCGCTACTCGAATTTTATTTTTTTCTATGAGTTCAAGTCCCTCTTGCACCGTCTGATGGGGCTTTAAGGAAATGACACTTTCTACCAATGCAT
>QKJH01000213.1 GCA_003250865.1 Alphaproteobacteria bacterium
TAGAAAAAGACGATACGGATATGGTGAGATTTAGGGATGCCCGTATCGTAATGAAAATCCCTCTTGATACATTCGGGGTTGATTTTCGGGCTTTAGATAAGGATAAAGCCCACAGGTAGATTTATGTAACATAACAAAGTGGCGGAACCGAATGAGAAACGGAACTAATCCTCGCAAGAATCGCGGTCGTAACAGCAATTCTCGGCGTAACAACAATTCCAATGGAAATTCCAACTATCGTCCTCAGACCGTATTTGAGAGTAATGGTCCCGAAGGAAAAATTCGCGGTAACGCACAGCAAATTTACGAAAAATATATTGCTTTGGCAACGGATGCGGCCATGTCGGACGACAAGGTGCGTAGCGAAAGCTTTTATCAGCATGCCGAACATTATCTGCGTTTGATGTTGCACGATACGGATATTGATTACGATACGTATCGTCAGGAACAACAGCAGCGCCGCGAGAACCGATTAAACGGTATTGATGATGCGGATTTTGATGGCGAAGATATGAATGCCGATGATGCTATGAATAGTGCCGAGGAAAATGAGCAGGATCAACCGCGCGCAAAACAGCCCAGCCGTCGTTCTTCTGCGCCACGTCGTCAGCAGGATGACCGCATGATTGATCCTCCCGGTTTTTTGGCGTCATCTGCTCCGCAAAAAAAGGAAATCAAGATTGAAACGGCTCAAAAAGAGCTGGCTGCCGAAATGGCGTAAGGCAAATTCATGGAAAGATATTGAAAAAGAGGCTTTGCAGCCTCTTTTTTTGTGTGGTGAACTTAACGGCTTGAAAAACTTGGTGGGCGCTATACTATAGAGCCCACAAACTCAAACAAACAAATATGGTGCGCCATGGATTTTGATGTTTTTACCGAAAGTTCGAAAAGCTATCTTCAACAGGCTCAAACATTGGTGATGCGAAAGAAACACCAACAATTGACCCTGGACCATATCCTTAAGGTCATGTTGAGTGATGCTGCATCGGATGTGCGTGCCTTGATACAGGCGGCAGGCGGCAATGTTGAAGAGCTAGAACATACGTTGGACATGAACCTGTCTCGCCTTCCTGTTGTTGAGGGGAGTGGTGCACAAGGGCAGGTATATATGCCGGGTGATACGTCGCGTATTTTGGATGAAGCTGTGCAATTGGCTGAGAAAGCCGGCGATAAATTTGTGGCACCGGAACGGATTGTACAAGCCATCGCCATGCACGGCGATAACCAGTCGGGTAAGTCACTGCTGGCTTGCGGATTAACACCACAAAATCTGAATAAGGCAATTAATGCCAAGCGCAAAGGGCGCACGGTTGATACGGCGACGGCGGATTCAAAATTTGATGCTCTTAAACGCTATGCGCTTGATTTGACGGATTATGCGGCTCAGGGAAAACTTGATCCCGTGATTGGCCGTGACGAAGAAGTGCGCCGCACCATTCAGATTTTATCACGCCGAGGAAAGAATAATCCTCTGTTGATTGGTGAGCCCGGTGTCGGTAAAACCGCCATTGTAGAAGGGCTGGCACAGCGCATTGTCAATAAAGATGTTCCTGAAAGTTTGCACAATAAAAAATTGATGGCGCTGGACTTAGGGGCATTGGTGGCCGGTGCAAAATTTCGTGGCGAATTTGAAGAACGCCTGAAATCCGTTCTGGAAGAAGTGCGCAATGCAGCCGGTGATATTATTCTATTTATTGACGAAATGCACATGTTGATGGGGGCAGGCGCGACCGAAGGCGCTATGGACGCATCGAATATGCTAAAACCTGCTTTGGCACGCGGCGAACTGCACATGGTTGGCGCGACAACATTGGATGAGTACCGTAAACATGTGGAAAAAGATGCGGCGTTTACCCGCCGTTTTCAGCCGATTTATATTACCGAACCAAGCGTGCAGGATACCATTTCCATTTTACGCGGTATTAAAGAAAAGTATGATGTACACCATGGTGTGCGGATTACGGATGGTGCAATTGTTGCTGCGGCAGAGCTGTCCCATCGCTATATCACCGATCGGTTTTTGCCCGATAAGGCGATTGATTTGATTGATGAAGCAGCTTCACGGCTGCGCATGGTCATTGATTCGAAACCCGAGGCGCTTGATGAAATCGAACGTAAGATTGTGCAAATGAAAATCGAACGGGAGGCATTAAAGAAAGAAACGGACAATGCTTCGAAAAAGCGTTTGGGTGATTTGGAAAAAGAGATTGCCAAACTTGAAACACAATCAGAGGAGCTCTCTTCGCGCTGGCAAAGTGAAAAATCGCAAATTGGTGCACAACGCCAATTGAAAGAGAATTTGGAGAAAGCCCGTATTGAGCTTGAACAGGTTGAACGTGCCGGTAATTGGGAAAAAGCCAGTGAGCTTAAATATGGCCGTATTCCGGATTTGGAAAAGAAAATCGCCCTGCTTGAAAAGGCAGAAGAGGCCGATGGCAAGATGGTTAATGAAGAAGTTACCGAAGACGACATTGCCAGTGTTGTTTCACGTTGGACAGGTATTCCTGTCGATAAAATGCTGCAAGGTGAGCGTGAAAAACTTGTACATATGGAAGAAAAACTGGCAAAGCGCGTTATCGGGCAACGCTCGGCAATCGAGTCCGTGTCCAATGCGGTACGCCGTGCGCGTGCCGGATTACAGGATCCGAACCGTCCTATGGGCTCGTTTATGTTTCTTGGCCCAACAGGTGTTGGCAAAACAGAATTGACCAAGGCATTGGCCGAATTCCTGTTTAATGACGAAAATGCCATGGTGCGTATGGATATGTCCGAATATATGGAGAAACACTCGGTATCGCGTCTGATTGGCGCACCTCCGGGATATGTGGGGTATGATGAAGGCGGTGCTTTGACCGAAGCGGTGCGGCGGCGACCCTATCAGGTGGTACTGTTTGACGAAATTGAAAAAGCACATGTTGATGTATTCAATGTATTGCTGCAGGTATTGGATGACGGGCGCTTGACCGATGGTCAGGGAAGGGTTGTTGATTTTAGGAATACATTGATTGTCATGACCTCCAATCTTGGGGCGGAGCATTTGCTGTCTTTAACGGATAAAGACAACGCATCGACTGCGCATGCCAAAGTATTGGACGATGTTCGCCATTATTTCCGTCCCGAGTTCTTAAATCGTCTAGATGAAATTTTGATATTTGATAAGTTATCCCGCGCTCAGATGACTGAAATTGTATCCATCCAACTGGCCAATCTGCACAAGTTGCTTGCTTCACGCAAAGTTACGCTAGACCTGACTGAAGAAGCGTTGACATGGCTTGGTGATCAAGGGTTTGACCCGGCTTATGGTGCGCGTCCGCTTAAAAGGGTAATACAAAAATCCTTGCAAAATCCGCTTGCTGAAATGATACTGCGCGGTGAAATATATGAAGGGGCAAGCGTTGCCGTATCGTTAAAAGATAACGCGCTTTCTTTTGCCGTAAAATAGAAAACGGAAAACCATTATTATGCGTAACATTCTCAATCACAACACATTCTTTTTTATCGGGGTGGCAGGCACGGGTATGAGTGCACTGGCGCATTATCTTGCGGAATGTAGCAAGAATGTCAAAGGATCCGATCGCTATTTTGGTACGCCCAAAGAGGCGGAAATCCGTCCTCAGCTGGAAAAAGTGGGCGTGGAGTGTTTCCCGCAGGATGCCTCGGGACTGGATGAAACAGTGAATGTTGTTGTGTATTCTACCGCGGTTGAAGAAAATAATGTTGAATATCAGCGTGCCAGACAGTTGGGTCTGCCGATGATTACACGGCCTGAACTTCTTGCACTGATAGCCAATGAAAAACGCACTATTGCCGTGGGGGGGACAGCTGGGAAGTCGACAACAACGGCTATGATATTCCATATATTGAATTACTGTGGAGTGGAGCCGTCGATGATAAACGGTGCCGGTTTGAAATCACTGCAAAAACAGGGTTATGTCGGTAGTGCATGGGTCGATAAAAGTGATGTCATGGTTATTGAGGCCGATGAATCCAACGGTACAATTATCAATTATACGCCGGATATTGGTGTCGTTCTCAATATGGGGCGTGACCATAAGGAGCACGACGAGCTTTATGACTTGTTTGAAACATTCAAACGTAATACACGCTCGCACTTTATTGTTAATGCGGATGATTCGCTTGTTCAGGAGTTGTCAAACGGCAGTGAACATGATTTCGGTTGCGATGATTCTGCCGGTTTTGTTGCGCGAGATTATCAGGCAGACGGGTTTTTTATCCGCTTTACCATCAATAATGTACCTTTTTGCCTTCATCAGGGCGGTCAGCATAACATGATGAATGCGGCAGCCGCTGTCGCAACGGTAAGTAAGCTGGGCGTTACGGTTGAGCAATCGGCTAAAGCATTGGAAAGTTTTGAAGGCGTTTATCGCCGCCTGTGTCTGGTGGGAGTAAAAAACGGTATTGCGGTGGTTGATGATTTTGCCCATAACCCGAATGAGGTGATTACCGCCATCAAGGCATGTCAAGGTATGGGACAGCGGGTTTTTGCTTGGTTCCAGCCACACGGTTTTGGTCCTTTACGCTTTATGCGCAAAGACCTTGCTAATATGGTTTGTGCAACCTTGCGGGATGATGATGTATTTCTTTCGTCCGACGTTTATTATGCTGGCGGAACGGTGGCCAAGGACATCAACTCGGATAGTGTTACCGATGATATTGTGACACAGGGCAAAAAAGCAGTGTTTTTGGCGGATAGAAATGATATTGCAAGCTATTGTGCAGCAAATGCGCAGATGGGAGATGTTATTCTGGTGATGGGCGCGCGCGATCCGTCGTTAGCGTGGTTTGCAGAGCAGGTTCTTGACTCTTTGCCAGAAACTGTAACAGCTAAAGCTCAATCCGTTTGATGGCGGTAATCGGGCGGCGCTCGTTTTCTCCTTTGAACTTGGCATATTCGGAAAGTTCATCAATGGATACGGCCATGGCGCGCGTATTGGCGTGAATCATATTACGTGCGTCAATCATCATGCCCACATGGCCTTGCCAGAAAATCAAATCTCCCGGAACAAGGGATACGGCGTTAAAATCGGTTCCCAGAGCTTTTCCCACAGATTTTTGCTGCATGTCAGCATCACGCGGCATCGAGATTCCGCATTGTGCATGGCACAGTTGTATTAAAGCCGAGCAATCAATGCCTGCACAGGAACGCCCACCCCATAAATACGGTACACCCAAAAAACGGAAAGCGTGACCTACCGGATCGGCATCCGGCTCGTCCAGAGCTCGCAAGTGGCCGGCAAACATATAGGTGTGGTCGGACAGTAGGTAGAACTTGTCATCATAGTCGATTACCTCGACAAGCGAACCAAAACTATGCTGTTTCATTGGGCGCGATTTCATATCGGCTTCGTCCAGCGCCCAAGCCCCAATATTGATAACTTGATGTGTTGGGGTTACTTTTTCAGGAGAGATGTTTTCGGCTTTGATATAGCCGACATAACCGTCTGTTTGGGATTGGCCCCAGACCCAATCGTCTTTTTCTTCCAAAATATCGAACGTTTCGCCATATAAAAGCTGTGTTTCAATACCTGTGCGATAATCGGGGTTTTTATACAGGTTGGCCGCTGTGGCGGTAATGACAGATTTTTTAGGTTTGACGAATTTGTCCGCCTTTAAAAAACCGTCCAGCCAGTCGGCGGCAATATCACCGCGCGCAGGCGTTACTCGGGGGTCATTGTCGAAGGATGCCGGAAGAAACTGAATCTGCATAAATTACCTAACATAACCAAAAATGAAATATCCGCACGCTAATTTACACAAAAAGGATAAAAAAAGGCCTAATGCCGTTATAAAAGACATTAAAATAAAATGTTCAAAAAAAATATGGAATATGTTAAACTTAAGGGGACGTGATTCGTATGGATTGTAAAAATAAGAATACAGGTGTGTGGGGTAGCGTATGGCGGCTCAAAAATCAGATAGCCCAAAACAAAAAACCGTTACAAAACTTGAAGCAAACTATGCCGAGGTTCTTGAAAGACGCTTTCAGGAACTGACGGGCGATAATGAAATTTATGTGGCCTATCACAATGAGGCTCCCGAAGCGAATGTGCGCGGTTATATCCGTAAGAAGAAAATTGTTCTTTGCGAAGCCGACCCGGATAGACTAGTCTCTCTTTTTCTTGATGCTGTGGCCACCCGAAATGTACTGTTTGATGCCGGGGTTCCTGAAATGTATTCAGCGGGCGGTTTCAAAATCCTTAGCAATACAGCCAAATCCGAAGCGATGCAAATTCACAAGGCTGTTTCCAAAGATGTACGCGAATATTACGAGGACTCACCCGCGTTTAAATTGTGGCACTATCGTAAAGCCGGATATGTCGAAGAAAGTGAGTATCTGGAGTCTGATGAGTTCATAGAAAAACGTGCCGAACTGGGTAATAATCTCATGACTCAGACAATGGATATTGGAAGAAAAGGTAAACCAAACGTCAAGAATTTTGTACGCGTTGGTATTCCGCCTGTTGAGACAATTATCGAAAAAACAAATGAATTTGAAAAGGTTATTCGTGAGGCTATTCATCGCCGTACAGAAAAAGATGCGGTTGCCAAAAAATTGGATAAGCTATACGAGCTTGATTATAATACGTTTGTTCTAGCCTCAATTGAAATCGGCAGTGAATTACGCAGTCGCATTACGGAAGAGAGTCAAAGACTCAAAGACGATGGAAACCTGGTTAAAAATATCAAAGATGAGTTGGTCGTCCGGAAAATGGCACTTGGTGATGATGCTTATGATCTCACTTTGCAAAAAGAGCGCCTTATTATCAGAGGAGAGTTTTCTTTTGATGTGCAAGAGGCTCTAACCCGCTGTATGGCTGATGCTAAATCGCGCGGATTAAATACGGCATTGCTGAACAAAGATGCAAATCATGCCTCGGCTAACGGTAAGCTTATAGAGTTTACGGCAGCTTTAATCAATGTTCTTCACGCTGATGATGGCTCCGAAGAATTTGAACGAAACCTGACGACTTCGGGGCCGCGCCCGGCATAAGCCTTAAAAGACTTGTACAGCCAGTATAAATCCCAATCCGATAGACAAAACACCTAAAAACTGTACCAGTTTGGACAGTTTCATGGATTTCAGGAATGTTTCAAACCCTATGCCGATGATATTAAGAAGCACGGCCGTCAGCCCAAAACCAACCCAAAATATCAATGTATCGTTATTGCCTTCTGTGGTAATCGAAGTTTGCGAGAAACCGCTGACAAGTCCGACGGCGGCGGCAAAGGCAATGTCACCGATGGGTGAGATGCTTTTATTAAAGGCCACCATGGCACCAATGGCTATGGCACACAACATGGTGGTAATCTGGATGTCGGTTAAGTCAGGCAGATATTTGAATTCGCCGAAGGTTAAGTCCGGTTTCCATTCCTGATGAAAAGCCGAGATAAAGGCAGCTGCGACGACTGATAGGAACAGGGCGGCGGGGATGCTCCAAATGATGGGCACGCGGTCGCTGATTTGACTGGCCCAAAGACCGAAACAGAACATAATGGCAATGAAAATGGGTTGGAAAAGAGGGAGCATCATGCCGCGAAGCATTGGCCGGTTGCCGGCGCTTTCGACCAGTATGTCACGGATTTTTTTCATGTC
>QKJH01000009.1 GCA_003250865.1 Alphaproteobacteria bacterium
GATTGCCCGATTTTCTAAGCCATAGCTTGGCTTTATCCATGTCTTGCGACAAATTGGCGCATGTCTGCCAGAATGAGGGAGAGTGGTTCATATGTTTAAGGTGTGCTACCTCGTGAGCCACCAAATAATCTAGAACGTAATCAGGCGCCATAATCAAGCGCCATGAAAAAGACAGCTTGCCTTTGGATGTGCAGCTACCCCATCGGCTTTTGGTATCGCGTACGGCAATAGATTCAAAGGGTTTCCCTAATGTTTCTGCTTTTTGGCGTGCCAAATAGTATATTGCCTGCTCGGCTTCTTTTTTTAGAAACATTTCAATGGCGCGCCCAAACCGTTCTTCGGGACAGTGAGCAGTAATTGTCTGCGATAGTGTGTCTTCTTCAACATGGATGCCGCGCCGAGCATGAACATGGGAAAGAGTAAATTCTTTTCCTTCGAACAAAATCCTAACATCTGGGGCAAAGACTACCGTATCAGGAACTTTAGTGACATGTTTCTCTATCCATGTCTTGTGGTTCTCCAGAAAATCAATGATTCTGTGGCGCGCATAGCGTATGGGATGGCTTAAGTGAGCTTGCCCTGTTTTGTTGTCAACACGTAAAGTAAGCCGCCGCGCTGTTCTGCGGGCAGTTAGAATAACAGCATATTCTTTGTCGTCTACTGTAACGGTAATAGTGTCACGGGCTTTCATGGTGCCATGATGGCGGATGTCTGAAAAACACGCAAGTAAAGATTATGGCGAAAAATCATAAAAGGGTGCTGGTCGAAAGCTAAAAAACGCGATAAGCTGTCCGTTATGAACGAAACGATATTGAACTTTTATGTACTCATCGTATTTTCTGCCGTTGCTTTGGATGTAACGTTGCATCTGATTCCCTATTATCGTCTTTATATTCATGCATTTTTAGGCATTCCATCCCGATTTGCCCGCTATGTCATCCGCAGATTGAATCGAGAAACACGTGCAGCGACCGTGCTGATGGCTCGCGGGCTCTTTACTGTTTTGCTGTTATTAACATTGTTCTACGGCATAGGATACTGGCTTGAAATATACGGACGGACTAGCCCGTACTACATATATTGTTTGACGTTTTTATTACATACGGCGCTGCCTGTCACCGCTTTATGGTCTTTTACAACTGCCTCTATGGATGATGCGGTTGGTCTCAAAAATCAGCTTATTGCCATGGGTGTTGACGAGCATTTTGTAAAAAGTGAAAAAGATGTTCATGGTATCATGCGTTTGCGTGTGGAACAGATGTTTGTAAGCTATATTCATGTTGTTGCTTGCGTGTTTTATTTTCTGGTACCCCGTTTTTGGGGAATTTCAGGATTGGCTGTTCTTTGCGCTTATGTTGCCTTGCATGAGACGGTAATGTTGTTTTACATGCGGTTGGCTGAGGATACGCCGTTTAAAAAGCCTCTATTTATGGCTTATGAAATCGTTTCATTTGTGCCGTCCAGATGTGGTGTTGTTCTTATCTGGCTGGCTACGCTTTTTACGCCTTCTGCAAACATGTTAAAAAGTATCCGTTGTGTGTTTAATGAGGCGTCAAAGCATAAAATAACATCTTTTGGATGGGCTTTTGCTGCAGTGGCTGGCGCTTTAGATATGGCTTTGGGAGGACGCAATGTTGATGGCGGTTGGATTGGCAATCTAAATGTAACGGCTAAAATAAGCCGGAAATCTTGTATCAAAGCCATGATACTCAATGTGATAGCGTATGTCATTCTGCTTGGTATTCTGGGCATCTTTTTATATAACAGGCTTTACCAGCAAGCCGCATAATTTAAGGTAGGAGACGCATGGCAAGTGCCCTAGTTTCATGGCAGGAGATTGTTCAAACGATAAAAGTGATGCCGGAAATCAATACGGTAGATGACAGTGATGTTTTGGTGATTGAAGATGATGTGTTCAATGCCACCGAAAAAAATTTTTATAAATCTGTGGCGGCTATTCAGGGGAGCGAGGCTCCTCACTTAAACCGGTTACGTGTGGCCGTTTTTTCATCCGATATTCAACAGCAGGATTGCTATTTGAAAAAAATCATTGACGGTACATCTGCTTTGAACCGTTTGTGTTTCTTACTTGATGCCGAATTGCGTCTTTATGAGCTAAATCGTGAAGATAGTACACAAACTGTTTCCGCAGATGAGTTCCTTAGGGCGTTGGCATTCGGTATGATGGGGGTTGAGCCGGGTATGGACGCCGTACTCTTGATAGAGCATGGCCATAATCATGATTTTTCGGCGCAGCAAATTCTGGAAGCATTTAGCAAAGACGATGTTTCTGATGAAACAATATTTGAAATATTGTGCAAGGTTGGTGATTTGTCTATCGCGGCCATGTTGGGAACAATAATTGCCGCACGAATGGCAGAAATACCGGTATTTATGGATACTCGGTTGGGCTTGGCCGCTGTCGCTGTGCTTCATCGCTATCGCTCGGATGCGGCACAGCATTGCGTCTGGTTGGGGCAGGATAGCGGGTTTGAGAATGAAATATCTCTTTTGCAATCTCCGCATATTCAATTATCAACCGTTGATACAGCTATGCCTGGTTACATTGCCCTGATGAAGCTGTTGCAACTGAAGGCAATATGTCAGTGCATGCAGCCCCGAAGAGGTATTCATGTTCATATGGCTGTCGGGGAAAGGCATACGTAATGTTTCAACAGACGGAGATTGATGAAAACAATAAGAATGGTATCGTGTACCGCATGCGCTGGCTTTTTATCATTGCGCAAATGTCAATGGTTGTTTTAACGGTATTGTGCTATGATGCAAATATCTCTCAATACTGGGGTTTTGTCATTTTAGGCCTAATCATTCTCAGTAACTTTTTGCATATGACTCTTGTGCGCCGCTATAAAACAAAGCCCTATACTTTGCCGTTGTTTTTAGTTTCGGATGCTGTTTTGTGGACGTTGCTTCTGGGTTTCCTTGGGGGGATGAGCAACCCGCTCAGGGCGTTGGTGATTACTCCTTTGGTAATCGCCATCATGTACGTCAGTGAAAAAATGGCGATAGTGTTATTTTTTATTGTGGCAGCTTTAACGAGTTTGATGATTTCATTCACAGAATATTTTCCGCAATGGCAATATAATGAAACAATATCCTGGTATGTTGATTATTATTCCATTTCGTTTCAACAGATTGAGATGTGGAAGGATTGGACTTCTATTACGCTGACCGGTGGTTTTATTGGTGTTATTCTTTATACGGCGCGCAACGAAGCAATAAAATACCGCCTTTCACAACAGGCTTCTTCACGGGCATATCAGGAATATATGCGCGTGGCTGCCATTGGCACGATGGCTGCTGCTGCCGTGCATGAGCTGGGAACACCGCTAAATACCATTCATTTGATAGCCACCGAAATGTCCGAAGAGGGAGAGATTGATACGGATGACATATCCATCTTGGTTCAACAGACGGAACGGTGTCAAAGTATTCTTAAAAATCTTGTAAAAATGAACTACGCCGAAGGAAATCAGGAAATGGACACGCTGGGCGTATCCATGTTGATGGAACAAATTGCGTTCCCCTATCGTAAGGAAGGTATCCAGTTTAAGGTTAATGTTAACAATGAAGACACGTCTAAAGGAACGCAACTGCATTGGGTTAACGAGTGGACGTATTCAATCGGTAATATTTTACAAAATGCATTTCAATTTGCACGCTCGCGCGTGACGGTTTCGATTGATTTGCGAAAAAATAGACTTATGCTCTCTGTTATTGATGACGGTAAAGGCTTTTCGCAAGATATTCTTGAGACTGTAGGAGAACCTTATATTTCCGGTCGTTCACATGAGAGCAAAGGAAATCACATGGGGCTGGGGCTTTTCATTGCAAAAAGTTTGATTGAACAGACCGGTGGGTCGATAGATTTTTCCAATAGCTTATCGGGCGGAGCCTGTGTAACGATTATATGTAAGTTTTGACAAACAACGGAGAGATAATATGAATGATGTTCCCGGTGGACAGCTTAATCTTCTTATTATTGACGATGATGCCGTCTTTTTGAAACGGTTGGCCTTGTCCATGGAAAAGCGCGGGTTCTCAGTGAGTATGGCAGAGAATATCGCTCAACTCAAAAATGTTTTAGATCAGGAAATTACCTTTAATTACGCCGTGGTTGATCTGAAATTAGCACAGGAAAACGGTCTTCAAGCAGTACAGATAATTGGCGAGAAGCAACCGCAATGCCGCATTGTGGTTTTGACAGCTTTTGGCAACATTGCTTCGGCCGTTTCGGCTATCAAGGCCGGCGCTGTAGATTATCTTTCCAAACCGATTAGTGCAGAAGGGATTGAAAATGCCCTGTTGGCAAAAGGTGATATGCCTCTTCCGCCGCCGCCGGAAAACCCTATGCCGGCCGACAGGGTCAAGTGGGAACATATCTGGCGTGTCTATGAGCAATGTGGTCACAATGTTTCAGAAACAGCCCGCCGTTTGGGTATGCACCGCAGAACATTGCAGCGTATATTATCCAAGCATGCTCCGCACGAATAAATATTTATTATATAAAAGAGCTGATGGCTGAGTGGGTATTATTCGCTCAGTTCGTACTCTTTGATGCGGTATTCCAAATCGCGGTATTCAGCACAATCCGTTCCGCCGCATACCGTTTTAAGGGCATCCAGATTTTGTTTGGCATCACGTGGATTGTCGTTGAGTAGGGCAAGCCGCCCGGCATAATTCTGCGCTGCTCGGCTGCGCGGGGACAGACGCAGAGCGTTTACCAGTGTTTGACGTGCTTTATCCAGCTTGTCCAACTTCATATAGGCGTAGGCGGATAACGTATAGGCTTTGTCCGTACGCGCATCGGCACTGATGATTTTTTCAATCAAAAGCAAGGCGTCAACATATTTTTCTTCACGAACAAGTCGCTCTGCCTCAATCATGCGGATGTCTTTTTCAATCAATAGTTCAATTTTAGCCGGTGAATCGGCTGTCTCGGCTTCTTCTTCGGCTGCCCAGCCGGATGTTAACGGTAAAGCAAGCAACAGTAGAACAACAGGCAGAGCACTGTATAGGTTTTTCATTGTTTTTCCCTTATGCGGTTTCAAGTAGGACTTTACGTTGGCTAAGCGGTACGCGGGTCAGACTTTGAATTTCGCCGTAAATGAATTCCATCCTTTGATTAAGCGCGGCTTGCTCACTCGATGCTCGGAAAGATGGGACACGGATAGGGGTGTAACCCAGACTTTGATAGGTATCCCACAGGCGGCGGTGAATGCGGATACGGTCAGTATTTGTCTCTTTACGGATTTCATCGTTCTTGTTATTGACCATGTCCAAAATAAATACGCGGCGATAACGGTATTGAGCGCATCCTTGTGCCAACTCAAACGGAACATCGACATTTTTTTCTTCATGCCAGGCAATATCGCTGGGCAAGCCATAATCGTGCAAAATAATCTCGTTTGGATTGGACTGTGCCATAAAAGCAAGGCGGCTGAATGCAATCTCATCCTGATAGTGCTGCTGTTTTTCCAGTGTTTGAATGGATTGAATCGTTTTGCCCTTTTTCACCTCACGTGAAAAGACTTCGCGGGCGTAATCCGGACAATATTTCCAGCCCATTTTTTGAGATAATGCTTCAACCAAAGTGGTTTTGCCGGAACACGGGGCTCCGTCAATGGCAAACCAATTTGTAAAAATAGTGTTGTTATGCGGCATAATGATCCTCATTATTATTTACACCACACCCCTGAAATATAGAAAAATAGGTTTTTTATCGTTGGTTGATTATTTTTCAGAATCACGGGAAGATGATAGCATGAGTTGTATAAAAAGGGGAAGTTTTTTTTGATTCTTTTACGCGTCAGGCCGTAATTTTATGGTGCACCCAGCGAGATTCGAACTCACGACCTTTGCCTTCGGAGGGCAACGCTCTATCCAGCTGAGCTATGGGTGCATCGCAATTCTTCGTTTTGTTTAGAGTAAACGGTGGCGGAAGTCAATTATTTATCCGATTTATGCAGCCCCGAATTGGTTTCAAGATGGGCGCGCGATGCCTTGCTGTGAATATCGTTATATACTGTTTCGATTTTATGGCGTAAGTCCTCAACCGTGAATGGTTTGCCAAGATAAGCGTTGACCCCTAACCGCTGGGCATCCTGAACCGATCCGGCATCGCGGCGACCGGTGACCATGATAAACGGAATCTTGGGATAAACGGTACGGATATCACGGATTAATTCGGCTCCATCGACATGAGGCATATTCCAATCGCTGATAATTACATCAAATGGTGTTGGGGCAGCATCCATCGCTTCGAGAGCTTCCCGACCGTCGGCAACATCGGTAACGTATTTAAAGCCGATTTGTTTTAACATCGCGACAATGGTAAATCGTGTTGTGTCGATATCCTCAACAACCAGAATACGCAGTTTTGCAAGGGGAGAGGATTGAATGTTATCCATGTGTTTATTTTTTCTCTATTTAAATAATACCAAGTGATTAAATAATACCAAGCGAGCGAAGCCTGTTTTTCAACTCTTCGGCGGAAAAGGGCTTTTCCAGTGTAGCATCGACGAACGGCTTAATTTGCTCTAGTGGTGATGACTCGTCTTTACTCATATAGCCGCCGCCGGAAATGGCCAAAATGCGAAGATTTGGATATGCTTGTTTAATTTTTTGAGATAGCTCGATGCCGTTCATGCCCGGCATAATAATGTCTGTAATAATGAAATCAATTGAGTGGGTCTTACAGGCTGCTAGAGCTTCTGTGGCGTTATTGCAGCTGACAATGTCCATACTCAGCTGTTTAAGAACAGCTTCCAGCGTAATGCGTACGTTGATATTATCTTCTACAACAAGAATTGTTTTCATGCGTTATCTCCTGAGGCTGAAGAAGATGTATCAGAAAGTGGTAAATAAATCTGAAACTCTGTGCCGATTCCTTCAAAGCTGGAGACAGTAATTGTACCTTGCATGTCTTTGATAAGGCCATAAGTCATGGCCAGTCCTAATCCGGCGTTGTGGCCGGTGTTTTTAGTGGTGTAAAAAGGTTCAAAAATCTTTGAAATGGTTTCAGCCGACATGCCGCAGCCATTATCTGCAATGCTGATAACCGCATAGTCTCGGGGTGTGAGGTGCAGCATATTGGCCTGATTATTGGACAGACTTTGTTGTGTTAACTTGACTTTTATTGTGCCGCTTTGCTCCATGGCATGGCTGGCATTCACGAAAAGATTTAAAATGGCTTGGGTTAATCCGGTATGGTCAAGGTCAACATACAATGTATTATTGTGGCTGTTACCGCTGCCAAAACCAATTTTTGAGACGCCTACGGATGACGGAACAAGGCTGGCGGCAAAATTGACAATCTCCTCCAAAAGGGTTTCGAGGTTATGAGTTTTTATGTCTAGGGCATTGTCTTTGCGGGAGAAAATTAATACCTTTTGTACAATTTCGCGTGCGTGCAGGGCGGATTGGTTGATAGTGTCAAGGTATTTATGGGCGTTAGCACTGGCTTC
>QKJH01000206.1 GCA_003250865.1 Alphaproteobacteria bacterium
GGCGTATTTGTCTTTAAATTTGGCAACGCGGCCGGTATCTTGAATTTTACCGGCTGAACCCGTCCATGCAGGGTGTGTCAGCGGATCAACGTCCAACTTCATAACATCACCTTCTTTGCCCCAGCAAGAACGTGTTTCAAATTCTGTACCATCGGTCATCACAACTTTGATGGTGTGATAGTCGGGATGAATATTTTCTTTCATCGTAAAAACTCCTTAAAGCCCAACGTTTATGCATAAGTTATTGTGTTGAGTCAGGAAAACAGTGTTTTCATGAAACCATTAACAGTCCGGATGTATAGCCCGACTGTTGTTGATATGCAAGAAAAAAATGCTCAGAAAAGGTCTTTTTTATAGATTCTAACCGTTTTACCAGCGTAAACGGCTTGGCCTACTTCCCGTGCGTGGTGGCGCTGAGGCAGACGGTGGATAGAATCGGTAAACATGTACATGCAATCAAAGCCCATATTCATGGCTTTGGACATCATGGCATAGCCAAGACGATAGGCAATGCCGCGGTGACGATAGTCAGGGTCGACATAAAGGCCGCCAATCCATGGACTTACGTGCGACCAGCCGGGCAATAAATCGTCGGCCATTAACTGGATCGTTCCGACCATTTTGTCGCCGTCCAGAGCAATCATGGTAATGTTCAGCTTATCCTTATTGCAATCATGTGTCAGAATATAATCCAGCGTTTGTTCAAACGACCAATTTTCTTCATTTTCGTGCCACTGTTTGTGAAACCAGCGGGCAACCTGTTCCACATAGCCCGGGTAATCTTTTAAATATCCGATTTCAATTTTGGGCATGTAGCTGTTCATCGTCCGGTTCCAAAGTGCTTACATCAATTGCTTTTTATAGATATGAATGGTTTTGTCGCCATAGCGTGTCTCGCCAATGGCTCCAAAATGATGGTTTTTCAAGATGGCTTTCATGTCAAAGGCGGCAGCATAAAGATTTTCAAACCCTAATTCAGCCGTAATTTGGATGATGCGGTATCCCAGCGCATAGGCAATCCCAGAATTGCGGTATTCCGGTACAATATAAAGCCCGTCAATCCAGGGAAGGCATTTTTCCCATCCTTGAAGGCGGACAGTATCCAAAAGCTGGATAACGCCAACAGGCTCATCGCGTTCGTTCAGGGCAATCAAAGTGACGTTTAACCTGTCTTTGAAACAGTCATTTTGAGTTACGGATTGGATGGTCTGTTCCAGAGTCCAGCCTTCTGAATCGCGCAACCACTCTTCATGAAACCAGCGGGCAATAACAGAAATATGCTGACGGTGGTCGGCCAAAAATTCAATGCGGAAAGAACTCTTTTCAGGCATTGTCATACTTTCTACGACAAAAACAAAAAACGTTTAAGCGGCTATCCCTGCGGCTTTTTTAGTTTAGGAAAATAACGTCAACGCGATCGCTACCGATACCGTCCTGACTGGGTTTGTCAATGGTATTGCCCAAACCGAGCGCACGAACATCAATCTGTGTAGGCTTAATTCCCTGTTTCAGGAGATATGTTCTGGCGTTCAATGCACGGGTCAGAGAAAGACGGCGCGCTTTGTTTGCCGTTTCCGGTGTACCGCTGGCAAAAGCCTTGATTTGTACCCGTTTTGAGACATCGGATTCGATAGCACTGACAACGTCTTGCAGTTTGTTTTCTTCTGCTGTGGTCAGTTCGCTATTATCGGGCATGAAGGCAATAGAGATAACGGATTTCTGAGACACTGCCATAGTTTTTGGCTCCGTTTTCGGTGCAACACTGGCCACCTTGATTTCCTCTTTTGCAGGCTGTTCAATAACAGGTGCGGGCGTTGGGGCCTCAGTTTTAATGGCAACTGCGTCTTCCTTAGGCTCTTCTTCTGTTATTTGTACAACAGTCGTATCTTCCGTAGGAGCCGCCTTTTTCACGGGAGCGCCCGGCGATGGGATGGCTTCAATATCCTGTTTTAGAACAACGGTATTTTCTATAGGCTGTTGGGTCAGGGCAACCGGAGCCGTATCCGGTTCGGCAGGCTGTGTTGTTTCTTCGTGGAATTCCTGCATGCCGCCTTCATTGATGGTACGGGAAATGACGCCTTGTGGAGTACGAATATCACCGCTACGACGCATGGATGGAGGGGGAAGAGTACGATCCTGACTATTTAGTTCGGCATAGGTCGGTGCGTTAGGGTTATCCAAAACGGTTAAGTCGACCATGACGTTCGGCGATGAAAAATTGCGTGCATCTACGTAATTTTGTGCTTGTGCCGAAAAGGCGGTCAAAGCTGTTGCCGAAGCAAAAAAGGATAAGACGACGATGTGACGTGCGAAACTGGCTTTCATGATAATTATGCCTGTTCAGTATGAAGTTAACCCGAAATAAGATAATACTAGTTTACCGTGCATTATTAAAACGTGCAAACGGTAAATGAATCGTATAGATAGGAAATTTTTTTCACAATTTAGCAGCTTGAGTCAAAAGCTTAGCCATTTGTGGATGGATATGCTGGTTTCCCGCCATAATTTCGCCCTTGGCCAGCATGTTTTTGCCCATGCTTAAATCACTGGCAATGCCTCCGGCTTCGCGAACAAGTAAAATGCCGGCAGCCATGTCCCACGGCTTAATGTTTTGTTCCCAGAAAAATTCAAAACGCCCGGCGGCAACATAGGCCAGGTCAAGAGCGCAACAACCAAAGCGACGGATATTATGTGCCTGCGGTAAAATAATTTTAAGTTGGTTGAGCCATAGTTCCTGCGCCTTGGGATTGTTAAAAGAGGGGGATCCCATGCCAATAGCGGCTTCTTTCAAGTTTTTGCATCCAGAAACACGTAGGCGTTGGTTGTTCATAAAAGCTCCGCCGCCTTTTTCGGCGCGGAAAAGCTCATCACGGATAGGGTCGTAAACAATCGCGGCTACCAGCTCTCCGTCTTTTTCCAACGCAACGGTAATGTTCCATTGGGGAATGCCCCCCATAAAATTATGGGTGCCGTCCAGCGGGTCGATAATCCAGCGGTACTCGCCGTCTGTTCCGGTTTCTTCACCGCTTTCTTCACACAGGAAGGAATAACCCGGGCGCGCTTTTTCCAGCTCTTCCTTCAGGATTTTTTCGCTGCGTAAATCGGCGTGGGTAACAAAATTCCCCGGTCTTTTTTCCGAAATTTGTAATTTTTCGACTTCGTTAAAATCGCGTAATAACGAGCGCGCCGCTTTTTCAACAGCACGAAGCATAACGGTCATAATAGGGGACGTAGCGGCCATGGTTCTTAGTCTTTCGGTTATTAATCTTTTGCTCGTTCAACGTACGTGCCGTCTTCGGTGCGAACAACAATACGGGTGCCAGCTTCGATGAAAGGTGGAACCATTACTTTCACGCCATTGTCCAGAATGGCCGGTTTGTATGAGGACGATGCTGTTTGACCTTTGACAACAGCGTCGGCTTCGGCAATTTCAAAAATGGCGGAAACGGGAAGTGTCACCGAGAGCGGTTCGCCTTCAAATGTTTCTACTTCGACAATCATGCCATCTTGTAAAAAACGTCCGGGTTCACCGATAACTTCTTCTTTAATGGCCAATTGCTCAAACGATGTTTGGTTCATAAAGTGGAAGTCTTCGCCATCTTGATAAAGGAACTGGCATTGCGATTGTTCCAAACGGGCACGTTCCACCGTGTCCTGTGTGCGGAAGGTTTCGTCCATTTTGTTGCCGGAACGTAAGTCGCGCATTGTGCAACGGATAACAGCCGCTCCTTTGCCGGGTTGATTGATTTCACTTTTTAAAACGACCCAAAGACGGTCTTTGTGTTCAACAACATTGCCTTTACGTAGGGTAATCGCATTGACTTTCATATGGTAATTCCTATAAAAACACTCGTGAATTAAAAACTGTGGCCTAAGCTACTCATTTTGCCGTTCAATTGCAAGAAATAACTAAAAAAGTGGAAAATTCTGTAAGAACGGCTATAGTAATGCGCCATGGTAAAGAAAGTGTAATAAGTAGGAAGCCAAATGCCAAAAATATGTTTTATTGATTCGGACGGTGCGCGAAAAGAAATTGATGCCCCCGTTGGTGTATCATTGTTAAAGCTTGCCCGTGAGCTGGATTTGGATGTGCCGGGGTCTTGTGGCGGCTCGTGTGCATGTGCCACGTGCCACATGATATTGCCGCAGGATATGTATGACGCCCTGCCTGAACCAAGTGAGTCCGAAGAAGATATGCTGGATTTGGCGTTTGGTTTGACAAAAACCTCACGCCTTGGTTGTCAGGTAAAAGTAACTGAAGATATGGACGGAGCGGTTATTACCATTCCGCAAAAATGATAAAACAATGATAAACTCGCTTGGAATTGCCAAAGAACCGAAAGATACCCGTGTGGTTGTAGCCATGTCGGGCGGGGTTGATTCGTCTGTTGTTGCCGTGATGCTGAAAGAACAAGGGTATGATGTTGTTGGTATTACGCTGCGTCTATATGACCATGGCGAAGTCTTGGGTAAAAAAGGTGCTTGCTGCGCAGGACAGGATATTTACGATGCCAAGCGTGTGGCTGATGAGCATGGCTTTGCGCATTATGTTCTGGACTATGAAAGTCGCTTTAAGGATTCCGTGATTGAAGAGTTTGCTGACTCTTATTTGAAAGGGGAAACCCCTATCCCGTGTGTGCGCTGTAATCAGGAAGTAAAGTTCAAGGATTTGCTTGATACAGCGCGTGATTTGGGGGCGGATTGTTTAGCCACCGGCCATTATATCCGCCGTATGAACGATGAAAAAACCGGAAAGGCGCAACTGCATCAGGCGGTCGATCCGCTCAAAGATCAAAGCTATTTCCTATTTGCTACTACGCAGGAACAATTGGATTTTCTACGCTTTCCGCTGGGTGGCAATACAAAGGATGTAACCCGTCAAATGGCGCAATCGTACGGCATGCGTGTGGCAGACAAGCCGGATAGTCAGGATATCTGTTTTGTGCCGAATGGCGACTATGCCTCGGTGGTTACAAAAATTCGCCCCGAAGCTATGAAGCAAGGCGACATTGTTCATTGTTACGATGGACGTGTCTTGGGGACACATATCGGCATTATCAATTATACGGTCGGGCAGCGGCGTGGCTTGCGTCTTGGAGGTGGTGAAACGCAGGGTGAACCGCTTTATGTTGTCGGAATTGATGCCCCTAATAACCGTGTTCTGGTTGGTCCGCGTGAAGCGTTAGCTTGTTCGGCACTTTTCCTAAAAGATGTGAGCTGGTTAGGTGAGGTGACTATTTCAGAAATACCGCAGGAAATTACCGTCAAGTTTCGTTCCTCTATGGAGCCGATTAAAGCTTTTGTAATGTTATCCGCAGATAATCGTGTTAAGGTAACGTTTGATGAGCCGCAATACGGCGTTTCCCCGGGACAGGCCTGTGCCTGTTATTGCGGTACACGTGTTCTGGGTGGCGGCTGGATTACGCAAACACAGCGTGATATGGCTGGGTCGGACACAAAAGGGTAGGATGGAATATGAAGGTAAAACATAGCTTGGCCATATTAGGGATTGTTGCCAGTTTCGGCATATCTCTCGCCCATGCCGAGATTGATGTTGAAAGTTTGGGACGACCGCTTGGTTGGGATGATTCCGTTCCGATGGTTGATCGCTATGTTTATTTTGATGCAGGCGAAGTGACCAAAAATGCACCGCTTGATTTGCCCGTTATTTCGCACGAGGAAGTGCTGGATTTTGCCAATCTGGCTGTGCCTAATGCGTTGACGATGTCGTTTAGAAACTATGGCGTGCGCTTGCCGGAAATCGAGAATTATTTTACCCAACAGGGGCTGGTCGATTATCGTGCCATGGTCAAAAGCGTCAATTTATTGGAAACGCTCACCAAAAACTATTATGTTCTTTCTGCTGCCGTTCAAGGAGTACCTCTGGTACAAGAATATGGGCTGGGAGAGGATAAAATTTATTATTGGGTGGTTGATGTGCCGCTGATGCTTTCCTATACCCAATCAACCACAAAAGGCGAAAAAGTCTATCCCTTTAAAATGACGGTTCGCATCATGGTCAAACGTGTCGCTACGGGACCAAGTTGGCATAACGTCAAGATTGATAAATGGTCTATCCGCTCTTGACGCGGCGGGCAAGTTTGGGTATCACTCTTTTCAGAGCTTCTATTCATTTGATTTTTACAAAAAGGAAAAAAATATGCCTGACGTTGGTGGTGTTGCCGGTGAGCGTTTGCAATCTTTTATCGAACGCATTGAACGACTTGAAGAAGAAAAAAAGGCACTGGCCGAGGACATAAAAGAGGTGTATGCCGAGGCAAAAGCTGTCGGGTTCGAAGTTAAGATTATGCGTAAAATTGTAACGCTGCGCCGCATGGAAACGGAAAAACGCCGCGAAGAAGAGGAACTGCTCGATTTATACAAATCCGCCATAGGACTTCTATAGTAGCAATGACACAGGAAAAGCGCATCGCCATTCTTTTACCGTATGCCGAGAATTTCTCGCCATTAAAGGCCGGTGCCATTTCCCTGTTCACCTATGAAATGGCATTACGTAGCCGTTATCAACGCGCTATTACCGTTTATGGAAAAAATGGCATTATTCCATACGAAAAGGTCGCCTACAAAGGTTTAAAGCCGCATGGTCGCTTGTTTAACGGACGCAATGTCGGTTTGGCCGAAGCTTTTTACCAAAGTGTAAAGGAAGCTCCGCCGGATGTGGTTGAAATTCATAACCGCCCCGTGATGTTCGTTTATCTGCACGATAAACTGCCGAATGCAAAGATAACCCTCCATTTCCACAATGACCCTCATTCTATGCGCGGAAGTAAAACTTGTGCAGAACGTCGCGCATTATTGCATCAGGCTGATGCGATTTATTGTGTAAGTTGCTATATTCGTGACAGGTTTCTGGACGGAGTAATATGCAGCGACGAAGAAAAAGAAAAAATTAAGATAGTCTATAATGGCATTCGGCGTTTGTCAGAATCGTTTCCTGAGAAAGAGGAAATGATATTGTATGCAGGTCGGCTTGTTGAAGAAAAAGGTGTTGAAGAGTTATTGCAAGCTGCCGTACATATCTTTCCAAGATTTCCAAATTGGAAGTTTGTTGTGGTCGGAGCCAAACGGCACGGCGAATTGGAAAAAGGCGGCAGTCCGTTTGAGAAGAAATTGTATAGATTGTTTGGTTTGTTGGGAAACCAGGTTGAGGCGTTAGGACATCGCCCCTATGATCAGGTGCTAAGATTATACCAGAAAGCATCGATTGTCGTAGTTCCATCCAAATGGGATGAGCCTTTGGGGAGGACGGCGATAGAAGCATTAGCCGAAGGATGTGTTCTGATTTCATCGGACAGAGGTGGTTTAAAAGAAATCAATAACGGTTGCGGTTTGATTTTAAAAAACGTGACCAGTGATGAAATCGCCGATAATCTTTTGCGGGTTATGAACGATACAAGTTTTAGAGAAAG
>QKJH01000188.1 GCA_003250865.1 Alphaproteobacteria bacterium
GTGGTATGTGAATAAACATATCTTCCCCTTCTGTCAACATTTATGCTACAAAAAATGACAAAAAAACGGGAAAAGGAATCACCCCCATGACAACACCATCAAAGAAAGGCGGAAAACCGCCCTATAAAGACAAAAAAAAGCCTTTCCATCAAGGAAAGAAGCCCTTTGCAAAACAGAATGACAGAGCCAGCATCAAGCCATCCGGTAATCGCGCTTTTGCACCGAAAAAACCCGCTTTGCCCAAAATCAATCCGGAGCATTGCCTGTTCGGATTCCATCCTGTGATTGCCGCCCTACAGAACAAGGCACGTGACATAGTCAAAATCTGGTCGACCGAAAATGCCTGGAAAACCGTTGAGCCGCACTTCAACCCTAAACGCCATCCCTCTCCGCAAATTATGGAACGTAAAGACATGGATGCACTAACAGAAGGGGTGCATCAAGGCATTGTTATCGAAGTCAAACCGCTAGACGAAATCTTTTTGAAAGATATTTTGATTCAAACGCAGGATGATGATAAATCGACACTGGTTATCCTTGACCATGTCACCGACCCCCATAATGTCGGAGCCGTGATGCGCTCGGCCTCGGCCTTTGGTGCGCGCGCTGTTATCGTGCATAAACGCTATGCGCCGCCCATGACCGGCACACTTGCCAAATCATCTGTTGGCGCAACAGAATACGTTCCCTTAATCAAAGTGCAGAACCTTGCCCAAGCCATGGATGAAATTAAAACCTTCAACTATACCATTCTGGGATTTGATGAAAGCGGAACAGAAACGCTGGGACAATACGATATACCGGGGCGCTGCGTTGTTGTTCTGGGGGCCGAAGGGGACGGCATGCGTGAACTGACGGGTAAGAAATGCGATGTCATTTTAAAATTACCGACACAAGGCCCCATCGGTTCATTGAATGTATCCAATGCCGCCGCCATTGCCCTGTATGAAACCACAAAATAAAAAAGAGAGCCGATGGCTCTCTTTCTTTTAGGCTAGCCTCGCAAGGTACCGCCCGTTTGTTTTTCTACATTGGCAATGATTTTTTGTGACACGCCTTCGATTTCAGCATCGGTCAGGGTAGTATCAAACGGTTGCAACGTTACCGTAATAGCCATAGATTTTTTGCCATCCTCGACCCCTTTGCCCTGATAAACGTCAAATAAACGGACAGAAGAGATCAGTTTTTTATCCGCTGATTCAGCCGCACGGACCAGTTTGTTAGCCGGAACATCGCTGGCCATAACAAAAGCAAAATCACGGTTTACCGGCTGTAAAAACGACAGTTCCAATTTCGGTTTTGTCGCTGTTGCTTTGACTTTGACCGCAGGAAGGTTATCAACAAAAACCTCAAATCCGCAAACCGGCATATCTAAATCATATTTTTCACATAAGGCAGGGTGTATCTCACCAAAGACGGCAATCACGTTTTTGCCCAAGCGGAAAACGCCGGAACGCCCCGGATGGTACCATGACGGCGCATCGGTCGAAATCGGAATATTATCAGGATTCAATCCGGCTAGTGACAACAGCACCGCAACATCGGCTTTGGCATCAAACACATTATAGCCGCGCTGGGTTGTATTCCATCCCTTCAGTGTTTGCGAACCATAGCGTAACCCTGCCATCATCTCCGGCTGTTCATCCGGTGACTGTCCAAAGAAAACAGGGCCAACTTCGAACATACTGCCACACAAAATGCTGCGCGATGCATTACGCTGTGCACCTTGCAGCAAATTACCCATGATGGAATGGCGCATTGTATCCCAATCGGACGATAACGGGTTGGCAATTTTGACTTTTTTCTTGTCGGCAAACGAGAAATCAACAAAGGTTTTTTCATCGGTAAACGACCATGTTACCGCTTCGTTCATACCGCGCGAGGCAAGCAGGCGTATCATATCCGCGGTACGTTTCTTCTCGGGTGAAAAAGCAGATTTCATCACAGAGCTGTCATTCCGTACGGACAAAGATGGCACCTTGTCATAGCCGTAAATACGGATGATTTCCTCGACTATATCGGCACGCCCTTCGACATCGCCGCGCCATGACGGCGGTATAAGAGATAAGGAGACTTCTCCTTTCTTTTCAACCTTGAAGCCAAGTGTTTCCAATATTGAAATCTGCTCATTTACAGCAACATCAACGCCGGAAAGTTGTGCAACATAATCCGTTTCAAATTCGATTATGCGCTGCCATTCCGGTTCAGCACCGGCAATCACCATTTCGGAAGGTTCGCCGCCGCATAGTTCCATGATAAGATTTGTTGTCAGCTCTGTTGCGGTCACAGGAAATGCCGGATCCACACCGCGTTCGAAACGATAGCGAGCCTCGGACGTTATCTGGTGCTTTGCACCGCTGACACGGACATGGTCAGGGTCGAAATAGGCCACCTCGATATACACATCTTGCGTTTCAGCCGAAGCACCGCATTCTTCACCACCCATCACGCCGCCCATAGCCAGAATTTTTTTATTATCGGCAACAACAATGTCATTTTCATCGGTGACATATTCTTTTTCATTGAGCGCCAGGAATGTTTCGCCCTTGCCCATGCGAATGGTAATATTGCCATCCAGCTTGGCAATATCAAAGACATGCAGCGGACGGTTATACTCCAGACAGATATAGTTAGTAATATCCACCAGTGTCGAGATTGGCCGCAGACCCGCAGCAATCAGTCTGTCCTGCATCCATTTGGGCGATGTGCCATTTTTTACCCCGCGAATGGCTCGCCCGGCAAAATACGGGCAAGCGTGTTTATTGCCCGCAGCAAAATCCAGCTTCGTACCGACCGGGCTTTTGAACGTCCCGTTCACTGGTTTAACAGTCAGGGGCTTGAGCGTTCCCACCCCGGCAGCAGCTAAATCACGAGCAATACCGCGAATTCCTGCACAATCGGCGCGGTTGGGTGTCAGTGCAATATCGATAATCGGGTCATCAAAACCCATGGCGAGCGCGAACGGCGTTCCCGCCGGTACATCAGTATCCAGCTCCATAATGCCATTGGCTTCATCCGACAGACATAACTCAGCTTCCGAGCAGCACATGCCGTTAGACTCTTGACCACGGATAACACCCTTTTTCAAGATATTCTCTTCCTTTGGCCAAGCCGGAATACACGCCCCAACCGGAGCAAAACAGATACGCAAACCTTTTCGCACATTGGGTGCACCGCACACAACCTGAAGCTTTTCACTACCCGTATCAACAGTACAGATATTCAAACGGTCGGCATCGGGATGCTTACCACATTCAACCACATCGGCAACAATTAACCCCTCGAATTCTTGCGTGCGATCGATAATTTCTTCTACTTCCAGCCCGATAGCGGTCAGTTTTTCCGAGATAGTGTCAATATCGGCTGTGGTTTCGAGATGCTCTTTTAGCCAACCTAACGTAAATTTCATGAGAAGTACCTTTTATCTTTTTTTTATAGTCTGTTCTGTTATTCACCAATGGCGCGGTTTGGGCGTTGCAGCGCCATAAAGCCGTAATGCTTCATCCAACGCAAATCGGCATCAAAAAAAGTGCGCAAGTCCGGAATACCGTATTTCAGCATCGCCAAACGCTCAATCCCCATGCCAAACGCAAAACCTTGTAATTTTTGCGGGTCATAACCGCAGTTTTTCAATACATTCGGGTGTACCATGCCGGCTCCCAGAACCTCCATCCACTTGTCGCCCTCACCAATTACCAGCTCGCCATTTTTCCAAGAACAGCCAATGTCAATCTCGGTCGACGGTTCGGTGAATGGGAAAAAGCTGGGACGGAAACGAAGCGGCAAGTCCTTGACCCCGAAAAAGGCCGACAGAGCTTCTTTCAACGTGCCTTTCAAATGGCCGAAATTGGTGGTTTCATCGACCATCAGCCCTTCCATCTGGTGAAACATCGGCGTATGGGTCTGGTCATAGTCACTACGATACACGCGGCCATGACATACCATCTTGATCGGCGGCTGGTGCGCCTCCATATAACGGATTTGCACAGGTGATGTATGGGTACGCAAAACATGCGGCTCATCCCCTTCGTTTTCCGGTGTGATATAAAACGTATCATGCATGGCACGCGCCGGATGGTTCGGCGGGAAGTTAAGTGCCGTAAAATTGTGAAAATCATCCTCAAGCGACGGACCGGTGGCCGAATCAAAGCCCATATCGGCAAAAATACCGACCAATTCTTCAATCGTTTGGGTAATCGGATGTACCGAACCTTGCGTATCCAAATCATAAGCCGGCAATGTAACATCGACCGCTTCCTTAATCAGTCGCGCATCCAGCTCTTTTTTCTTTAGAACGGCCAATCGGCTTTCTAACATCGTTTCAAGGGCTGTTTTAACGTCATTGACCGCCTGCCCATAGGATTTGCGCTCTTCGGGCGGCAGGGTGGCGATTTTCTGCATTAGCCCGGTCACGGCGCCCTTTTTGCCCAAAGCATTGACCCGGATTTCATCCAATGCCTTCAAATCTGTTGCCGTTTCAATTTCCTGTGTGATTTTTTGCTTTAGTTCTTCCATCGCACTCATATTTTCTTGCAATCTCGGTTTATTAATATTATGTCTAGTATATAGAGCTTTTTCCCACTGTAAGGTTTAATGGAAAAAGCCTTATAAGAAAAGGGAAAATGTAACAAAGAGTATTTGTTATGATTAAAAATACCCCGGTTTATGTCTCGTCGGTCGTGCGTAACAACAGATTTACGCAGCGCTTTACGCATTTAAGCACGCCAACCGTCTGGTTAGAAGCTTCAAAAAACGCTGAAACCAAGTCATGGAACGTTCATGCCATGGGCACATCAGAACGCTGCCGGAACAACGGGTTACAAAATCTGACACCGGCGTTTCAAAACAATCTGTCTGACATCGCCGGAACACAGATTTTGCCATGGATGCAAAGCCAATCAGAGCATAATGGATACCGCATTACCAGCTATGAAAGCAATGTGATTGCCAGCGGATTAACCGAGCGAAAAGCATTGGCTTATCTGGTTTTCTTTGAGAAAAGAAATAACAATTTTCAACCCCTTTTCAAAAACTATGTTCGGGTTGATTTTGAAACAGTTGCGCGGCTTGCCCGCGAGGACTCGCAGGCACAAAAAGAAATCGAATTTACCAAAAGATTTGGTTATCGCCCGCGCGAAAAACACAAGAAATTTCACCCCATATTCAATCCATAAAAAAGGCAGTCCAAAGACTGCCTTTTCATTCAATATTGTTTACAGCTTAGGCTGCTTTTTTGTCCAAAGCTTTTTTGGCTTGGTCAACAATGGCAGCAAAGGCTTTCTCGTCACGTACGGCAATATCAGCCAATACTTTGCGATCCATCTCAATACCGGCCTTTTTCAAACCGTTCATGAATTGGCTGTACGGCATACCGTTCAAACGGGTAGCCGCGTTAATGCGTTGAATCCACAAAGCGCGGAAATTGCGTTTCTTGTTGCGACGGTCACGATAGGCATATTGTAATGCTTTTTCAACGCGGCGCAGTGCCAAACGGTAACAGTTCTTATTACGACCGTAAAAACCTTTTGACAATTTCAAGATTTTTTTGTGACGACGACGTCTTGTAAAACCTGCGGTAACACGAGCCATGATTAAGCCTCCTTCTTCGTAGCAGTGGATTTCGATGCTTTTTTACGAGCATACGGCATCCAGCACGTCAAAACTTTCTTGGCATCGGCCATACACAACAAGGTTGTACCGCGCAAGTTACGTTTTTGTTTTTTGGATTTACGCATCATCATGTGGCTGGTGAAAGCCTGTTTTGCTTTCACTTTACCGCTTCCGGTAACACGAAAGCGCTTTTTAACGCTTGATTTCGTTTTCATTTTGGGCATTTTTTTCTCCTTTAATTCAATAACATAAACGACTTAGGCATGCCCCAGTTCGAATCACGTGACGTGACCGCCTGCGCCCTGGCCGCTACTTAGGGTCGGATTTATACCATGAAACCCTGATTTTGCAAGAAAAATCTTACTCCTTTACAGAAAATCCATATTCGTGATAACAATAGATATGAAAAATAATTAACCGCGTGAGTATTTTCCCATGGCCAAGGCGCATTTTAAGATATTCCCCAGATATACAACTTCACTGATTTATGTCACCCGTCTGGAAGAAATCGAGATGTTTGAACACGAAAGCGATTATCAACATCTTAATGACAATGCCAAAGCCTATCTCATTGCTGAGCAGAACAAACGCGGTGGATGGGATATTTTCAGCAAACTACAAGGCAGCTATGAAAACGAAGAACACACCTCGGAATGTCTTGTCTTTGAAGATTTAAACTTTGAACAAATGATTGTTCAACTGGCCTATGGTGAAAGCATCTATCTTGATTCAGCGCCCTTTAATGATTTGGATAGGGAAACATTTTTTCCACAAAACGCCCACCTTGTCCCTGAACCCGAAGAACTTGACTTACTCAAACGCTATATTAATAAAAACAAAGCGCCCAAAAACCATATATGTCGTCTTATGTACGAAATCGGCAAAGATAAAGCCGAGCACAAATCCATGTGTAAAAAGCTTGATACACAAATTACCAAGCAAGAGCTGGCCGCGTTAAAGCCATCCATTCCCGGCGTACATGGTCAAAAGCTTTTCCTAAATTAGGGCTCTAGTCGTATTTTTCCCATGGGAAGAAAACCCATGTTCCCTGCTCAACCCGCTCAACAAACAAATCGGCTTGCTCTTCACCTTGCGGTTTGGCATAGAGCACACAATACAGCGCTTTAGGTGCGAGTTCCTTAACCACTTTGGCTGTTTGCCCTGAATCCACCAAATCATCAACAACCAGCCATCCTTCGCCATCGCCGACACCCTGCATTTCCTTGGTAATTTCATACTCGCGGTATTCTTCATCACGTTCGGTCACGGCACTTGTTTCATAGGATGAAATGCCAATTGTTTCAATTTTTTTGATTTCCAGCTCTTGAGCAATAAGACCCGCAGGAACCAAACCGCCGCGCGTAATGGCAATCAGGCCGTGGAAATCGCCTTTGTCCTTGATTTTATCGGCAAGCTTTTTGGCATCACCCAGAATTTTTTCCCAAGAGATGTGGTATTCTTTTTGTGTCATGGCAAAGGTCCCTATAGGTTAGAAATGCATCGTGTAACAGGTTATCGGTTTATCCGTATAAGGTAATGTTTTACCACCGCGAACATCCGTTTTCAATTGTTGCATAGCGGCAGTTTTGGGCAATTGCCACAAATAACCGTCAATATCCAACATAGACAGTTTGGATTGCTCCATCAGTTTTTGTACAACCACAATACAGGCTGCTCGGATTTCTTCAACTTCCCGACTATTTTCATCAAATGGCATGCCATTATCTATGGCCGCAACCAGCTCGGGTGCAAAATCAAGCACTCCAGCAACATGCAATGTTTGAGGAATACGGTAATCGGTCGGTAC
>QKJH01000061.1 GCA_003250865.1 Alphaproteobacteria bacterium
CGGTTTCATGAAATGATATAATTCCAATTGAATCTGTTAGTTCCCTCCCAAAATAGTTGCCTTCAATAGGATAATCAATGATTCCAAGTTGTATGTCAGCAGTTGTTTTTGTCTTTGACACAAGTGATAATAGCGTTTGGTCTGAATAGCCCCATGAATATCCATCAGAGTCGGGGAGATTAACCTTTTTAATTTCAGTAATTTCGAATAATTTAGACTTTTTCTGATATGTAATCAATTTATTAATTGTAGCATCATGTTTGGTTTCGCCCAGTTTAATAACCTCAATCTTTACTCGGTTCATGTTTACTCCTCACAAACTGCCGATCTTCTTCATCTGTCTATTACTGACTCGATTTTCGGACAGAAATTACATTTATGATCGTCTCATTTATTCTTCATTTGTTAAATCCATAATATCGCCAATATTACAATCAAGAACCTTACAAATTTTAATTAGTGATTCCATCGCAACCGGTTCGTTTCTTCCCATTTTTGAAATGGTACTTGTACTGACACCGGCGGCAACACCGAGTTTTGTTTTATTCAACCCTTTATCAATCAAAAGTTTCCAGAGCTTATTGTAATTGATCGCCAAAAAGTCCACCTCATTTGAAATAATATATTATCTATTATAACAAAAATCTTTAATAATACAACAGTATTCTTTAGATTTACAAAAGAAATTACATAATATTCTATGTAGAAAGCCGCATTCCGAAGGGGAAAGCGGCTCTAAGGAACGGTTCATTCATAAAGCGGCGTACCATAACCACGAATTACATTGCTATCCAAACGATAACTGCGACGAGCGCAGGAATCGCTTGTGTTGCCCTCAATGGTTTGAACAACCTCGCCCTCGACACGTTCAACAATTCCAACATGGTCTGCGTTGCCTGAATCGTCCCAATCGAAGAAAATTATATCGCCGGGTTCAGGGACATATCCGGATTCCTGCCATAATCCGCGCTCTTTAAACCACGGCATTCCTTGACTGGTGCAGGCGGCAAATTTGGGAATAATAAAAGCGTCGATATATCCGCACTCATTGGCGCACCATGATACAAAGCAGGCGCACCATTCGGCACTGCTTCCGAAACCGTACCAACTCCAATACGGTTCGCCACCCACATTACCAATCTGCGATACAGCCACGGCTACAATATCCTCGCTTCCCGCATGGATGCCGTACATCACGGCGTTCCATAAATCTGCGTACTCATCGCTTAAAAGCTCGGATAGCTGCGCTTTTTGTTCTGTGGTAAAGCCGTATTGCTCCACCATTTCAGTGGCGGTTTTGCTGGATACCGTGATATATAGAATGGTTTTGATGACAGTTTGTTCGGTTTCAATGAGATTGCCGTTGCCGTCATCGGTGACGGTGGTTTCGGTATATGTCTTTTTTTCAGTGTGGTAGGTAACGGCATTCATATCCCAAAAGACGGAACGCAATAGTTCTTTTCTGCTCTCATCCATTGTGGCAACATCCTGTGCTTTTGCCGGGTCAGTGTTGATTTTCACAGCGTAGACAGCTAAGACCTCTTTCCAACCAGCGCGGGAGCCGGACATGACCACATCATCGTGGGTGTTGTTATTGCGAATTTCGGTAATTTTATTGGAGTATTCAGTATTGATTTCCGCGATAGCCATTGGCATAGTATAGCCGCTGCCACTGTCCTCGCCGGAAAAGAATATGCCGAAGATAGAACCCATCAGCAGGCCAATCATACAGATAATCAGAATTATAACCACAGCTATCCAGCCGCCAGCAGCTATCAATGCAATAAGCCCCTTGATGGCGGCTATTGCGTCTTTAACCGTTGCTATTGTTACTTTCATGGCAGTTTTTGCCGCTACGACCGTCGCCTTTGCCGCTGCTTTGGAAGCCTGTGCCGCCAGTTTTGCCGCTTTCGCGGCTGTCTGTGCGGTTTTCTGCGTTGCCTTTGCCGCCTGTTGGGTTGTTTTAATTGCGGTTTTGGCAGTACGTTCAGCGGTCTTAACCGTTTTTTGCGTTGTCTTAACCGTTTTTTGCGTTGTCTTAACCGTGCTTTGCCCGGTCGCCTTGATGGTTTTAGCAGATTGCTTAATGTTCTTTTCCGACCGCTGCACGGTCTTTATGGATTCGTTGGCAGTCTGTCGAGAGCGGGAAGCGGTTCGACGGGCGGGATTCTGCGCCTGCTTGACCGTTTCTTTTTTCGGCTGGTCTGTGGTGGTCTTTTTAACTGCGTTTTTCGCATCGGACATATGCCGCTTGGCGTCTTGAAAGCTCTGCTTTGCCCGGTTTATATTTTCGGAAGCCTTTTTACCGGGGTTTTTGAGCTTATGTGCCGCTTGTTCAACCGTATCGCGCGACGCACCCGAAGTCCTATCCGTCGCGTAATTTTCAGGCGTGTCATATCCCGGCTCCTGCGTCTGCTCAGCGGTTTCTTTGGATTTTACAACGGTATTTTTCATATGCTCTGCTAAAATTTGAGGTTTATCTATCGTCTTTATTTTTTTGATTACTTCTCTTGTTTTAATATCCTTCAAAATCTCACCTCCAATATAGAGCATAAAAAACGGGAAACAAGGTTGTTAAAGCCTTGTTTCCCGCTTTTCTTATTATTCACCCGGTTTTGTCGTCATCAGTTTGTAAAGTTCCGTGTTCTTCGGAAACTCATTTTTAAACGGCACAATCGCTCTGCCGATCCGTATCAGCCCGCAACCCGCGTCGGCATTGGTGATATAACTCATCTGCTCTTTAGAAATATTCAGCAGCTTGGCAAGCCGCTCTCGGTCGGAAGCTGCCTGATTGTGCATGACAATAAATTCCGAATTGGAAAGCATGGTGCTGGCAAGAACGGAATCCAGCAGATATTCCACGTTCTGCGTAATGCCCGTTGGGTAGGCGTTGCGTTTGCGAAACCTGCGCCACGCTGAACTGAAAAACTGCCCGCTGTGTTCGTTTTCAAACACCACATGAAATTCGTCAATAAAGATATGCGTTCGTTTGCCGAATCGCCAGTTCTCGGTGACGCGGTTGAGCATCGCGTCAGTGATTACCAGAAGTCCCATCGTTTTAAGCTGTGCGCCCAAATCCATGATGTTATAGCTGATTATCCGGTTGCGGACATCCACATTGGTCTTGTGAGCAAAAGCGTTCAGACTTCCATTTGTGAACAATTCCATTTTCAATGCAAGCCGATGTGCTTCCGGTTCCGGCTGTTTTAAGAGTTCTTCGTAGAGTACAACCAAAGTCGGCAACTTGCCGCCTGCGCGGTAGTTGTCGTATACATCGCGCACACAGCGGTCGATGATACTCTTTTCTTCCGGGAGCAGACCATTTTTGTCAAGCTGCTCGAAAAGTGAACAGACAAATTCAGACTTATCAATAACCGGGTCGCTGCCCTCGCCGTAACCGTCCACCATATCAAGCGCATTGATGTGATCTTCACTTCCCGCCGCAATGCGGATGACTTCACCACCGAGTGCCTTGATTATAGAATACTCGTTTTCGGGATCACAGACTAAAATATCGTCCTGTGGAAACATCAGAGCAATCATGACAAGCTCCATTTTTGCTCCAAAAGATTTCCCGCTGCCCGGAACACCAAGCCGAAATGCGCTGTAATTGAGCAAGTATTCTTTTAAGCACATAATCAGGTTATGCGAAATAGCATTTTGCCCATAATAAATACCTCCACGATCCTGCACCTCTTGAACCTTAAAGGGCATAAGAACAGCAAGGCTCTCAGTAGTAAGAGTGCGGATGGCGTGAATTTTTGTATGACCAAAGGGCAAAACGGTATTCAAGCCGTCAAGCTGCTGGAAGGTCAGCGGGGTAATCTGGCACAGGTGCTTCCGCGCAGTGGATAACAGGCTTTCGGTGTCACTGTCAAGCTGTTCCTTTGTGGCGGCGGTATGCACAATCGTCACGGTAGCAAAAATCATGCGTTGGTCGCGGCTTGTTATATCATCCAGAAATTCACGGCTTTCTTTTCGCTGCTGTTCCAAATCATACGGTACGATAGCGGAAAAATTGTTGCTCTGATTTTGTCTGCGCTGCCAGTTGGTGATATTTGTTTCCACACCGAGGACGCGCTTTTCAACCTCCCGCACAGCTTCCTCCATCGTTACAGGCCGCACATCGATGGAAAGCATCATGTTTTGATTAAGTTCGGTCAGTTCGGTAATCATGGTGTCTTTAATATAGGAAGCATATTCTTTCAGAAACAAGGTACGCCCGAAACGCTCACCGACCTTAAAGTAGTTTTTGTCAAATTCCATGCTGTCCGGGCAGATATAATCCTTGAAGTCATGGCCACGCCGCATGGCGGCAGTCATGTCAAAGTGAAAATTGCTTTCTTCGCCGGGACGGTAAAAATCGTGGAAGATTTTAAGCCGTTCGTTTACATCCATTTCAGTGCATTTTGAACCAAGCTGCGCGAAATGTGCGGAGAGATCAGCGCCCACGCGGGCAAAGTACGTTCGCGCTTCCTCGATGTTTTTCTTGCACACGGAAATGGTAATCAGTTTATCCAGTACAATTGCGTCGGATTCCATAACCTTATCTATCAGCATTTTGTTGAGTTCTTTCCGGTATTTGTCCAAACCGTCCATCGCCATAGGAATCAGAATATTGGATTCATAATCGGCTTTGCTCAATCGCCGCGCCATAATGGTGAGCTCCGCCGTCGCGCCGCTGTCAAGGGAGTTGAGCAGTTCGGAATAATCCAAAAACATGGCTTCTTTATCTTCGCGGGACGCTACGGCATAGTTTATATCGGTGAATTTAAAAGTCATGCTGTATTTGTTTTGTCCGAACAAACCGCTCCTGCTGACAAGAAAAATCCCGTCCGGATAAATAGCCTGAACGGGAATAACATCCTGTATGCCTTTTAGAATCTTAAATTGCTCCTTATTTTCGTTCTGCCAGAGCTTCAATGTTTTAAGCACCTTTCACCGCCTCCTTTTCCTTTTTGTCAAGAAGCGGCTTTACCGCTTCGTAATAGATATTCGTGGCATGGAATGTCAGGCGTTTTGGCATGAGGAATTCCGACTTGAGCCACGTCCACGCAAATTGTTCGGCGGTCATGCCATGATAGGTGATAAAGCCCATCGCGGCGAATGGAGCCGCGCCAAGAACGCATATCCATGACACAGTTTCCACGCCAAGATGATTCCGAAGCCCAAAGAAAATGCCCACGGCCACACCGCAGGCAAGGACTGAAAAGATACATTGCCGTAAGGAAAGCCCAAAGAACAGTGATTCGGTGTAATTGCGGATTTCTTTATTGATTTTTACCTCCATACGCCGCTCCTTTCATCGCGCTCCGTTGTCTCGGATCGGCGCTTTGGGTTGATGTTCCCGCACCGTGCGCCCGTCCGTGGGTTTTAAGAAGTCAAGCCGCCCCGCCGCATAAATGGCGTTATCGGTGAGCTGCCGCTGATATGCACCGTTCGTGTGTGAAAAGACAAATCCTGAATGGCGCAGGACATTGTGCCGCTCTTTGCTTGTTCTCTCGTCAAAGAAAAGCTGAAGCCTGTCAAGTTCGGTATTTGCTTCGGCGTGACCGCCCTCAAACTCCCATCCGGCAAAGTCCTTGCTGACTTCTTTGACCTTGCTTTCCAGCCGCTTGATTTTGCTGTTGTTGTTCGTGAGGTCATAACTTGAAAAAGGCTGTTTTTCCCACGAATAACGGGTCATGGCGATTTGTTCGTCCAATTTCCGCGCCTGTTCGTCCGTGATGCCCGGCGCGCCCACGCAAGTTCCGGTTTTACGCCAATAGGCGTTGACGGCTTTCATGGTTTCCTGCAATTCCACGCATTTATTCAGTTCCTCTGCCAGCTTTTCCGCAGACGGCATTTCGCTGGCCTGTTTTGTGTTGTAATATGACATTCTGATTTCCTCCTATTATTATTTTTATAGGCCGAGCATTTCCCGAACCAATCTGTCAGCCATTTTGACCGCTCCGACGAGAACCAACATATTAAAAATCAGTTCCCCGACATAGCTCCAAACCTGTGTGACCGCCGCCGCGTTCGGGTCAACAACGGGAGGGCTGGACGCAAACAGGCTGAATATAATGCAGGCCAGTACGATAATCGCGCCTTCTAAGCAGACCGCCGCATAGGATTTGATAAACGCTTTGCCCATACCCTGTGACGGCTCTCCGGCAAAAGAAGCAAGGGGGACGGGCGCGATTGCCGTGTACATATACAATTTCAGAAACCGTCCATATACCGACAGAATCATGATAAAACTGAGTACCGTGATAAATAGCCCACCCAAAAGCGTGACCGCCCATAACGGGATAGATTCAAAAAAGCCTGTATTGTTGATTGCGTCCTTAATGCTCTGTGGCAAGACAGTGTTATTCACACCGGAAAACCCTGATGCTGTCATAATTCGAGAAATTAAACCTTGCACGATAGAGAACAATGCCAGCATCAATTCCAAGCCATGTGTGACCACAGCCTTTGCCAGCGCAAAACGGATAAACAGCTTTACAGCGATTTCAGGCCGCTTCAATTCGGAAATATTACCGCAGCTTTTGACCACGCCTATCACGAAAAACAATACCAGCAGTCCAAGTCCTACAGCTTGTACCGCGCCGTGAATATCTTTTATGACATTCCAAATCCCGCCGCCCTTAAAGGTTTCCGGCGATTGGGTAAGAAGCTGAAAAATCTCAGCCATTTTACTGTTCCATGTGTTCAGGGCGTTTTCAAGATTTTCTATAATCCAGTTCACAGATTGACCACCACCTCTCTATAAAAGATTTATCCGGGGGTAAATCGCCCTTGCGGTCTGCCCCCGGATGATTCTATCGGCTCTGCTCGCGCGATGGCGATTCCCGGATAACACCGTACTTGTCATCAACGAAATAGCGCCCCACGAAGGGATTGTAGATGGCGTGGCATTTTACGCCGTTGTAATCCGCCAGATAGTCGTTATCGTCCAGCCGCTTGATGATGGTCGCTTCTGCCAATCATTGGTTTCGCCCTGTTTCAGCGAATGGATATAGCATTGGCATTTTGTAATATAGTCCTCCATTTCTCTCAACCTCCCGTAATCAGGTTCAAAATTTCTTTTGCGAACGTAATAATCACGCCGCCCGCAAGGGTCAGAAAGCCATTTGCCCGCTGCGACGGGTCGTGAGATTTCAAGCTCAAACCGATCTGTACGATACCGAATCCCAACAGGATCAGACCGATGGCACGGATAAGCCCGAAAATAAAATTGGAAAGATTGTTGACCACTGTTAGGGGATCGTCGGTGGCGGCAAACGCGGTTACGCTAAAGCA
>QKJH01000029.1 GCA_003250865.1 Alphaproteobacteria bacterium
ACAAGCATTCTTTCCCAAGGGGCTTGGCAGTATAATAAAAATCAAGTACATTCTGTCCCATTGTTAATTACCTTATGGGAAATTATGATTAATCAATGGAGCCGCTTTGCAGTGAAAGTGCTAAGCGTTTTTTTTACGGCAATATTGGCTTGGTTATCTGTAAGCTCAACCGCCCTTGCCGAATGTAACAGCAATCAGTCATTCTGTTCACTCTTCAACGTAGCAGCAATGGTACTGCCCGGCAGCGATTCCGCTGTTTCGGAAAGCGCAGCGACGCATAACGACGTTCTGCACTCGAAAAAGTTTTACTTCCTTTCTTCGCATACGGCAAAGGACTACCAAACAATTTTTAGCCTACAGGAACAGGGCGAATGGGATAAAGCCGACAAAATCATCGGCCGTCTGGATAATCCCGTTCTATTCGGTCATGTGCTGTACCAACGCTATATGCACCCAACAAAATACCGTGCTTCTTATGATGAGTTGAAAGGCTGGCTTGACATCTATAGTGACCATCCCGGCGCCAAACGCGTTTATAATCTGGCCATGAAACGCAAACCAACCGATGCAAAATCTCCGAAGGAGCCTAGCGCTACAGTCGGTATCCGCATGGCTATTGAAGACAATCCGTTCAGCGAAACCGATATTATTAAGGTATCGGGACGCAATAATACACAGGTTCGTCAGGCTCGCTACGGCCTTAATCAGGCCAAACGCGAAATCCGCCGCAATAACCCCAAAGGCGCCCTAGAGATGATAGAGCGCGACAGCTATCGCAAATTACTCAGCACTTTGGAACATGACTATATTCTGGGGATGGCCGCGACGCGTTATATGCATCTGGGACATACGGACAAAGCGCTTACTCTGGCCAAACAGGCCGTTTCACGTTCCGGGAACAAAGTTGCACAAGCCAACTGGATTGCTGGTTTAATCTCGTGGAAACAAAAGAATTACAAGGCCGCCTATGGCTATTTCAAGAACGCAGCATCTTCCGAATACGCATCAACATGGATGCTTTCCAGCGCAGCCTATTGGTCGGCGCGTGCTGCCAAAGCCTCCGGTAATCGCCGCGATGCCCGCCAATGGCTTCAAAAAGCGGCCGCACAACCGCGCACATTCTATGGCTTGGTTGCCGCGCGCTCTTTGGGACATGATTTGGAGTTCGAATGGAACATCCCGGATCTACGCGCCAATTACATTGCTTCCTTGCAAAAAGAACCTGCCGGTCGCCGCGCTCTTGCCCTTTTGGATGCAGGAAAACCCGACATGGCCGAGAGTGAGCTGAAAACCATTCACCCCAAAGGTAACAAGGATTTAGAGATGGCTCTGATTGCCGTGGCATCACATGCCCATCTGCCCGCACTATCGATGCGTGTTGCAGGCATCCTGCCCACCGCTCAAGCCAATGCAGCTCTGTACCCCATTGCACCGTGGAAGCTGAACCATACAACGGGTGTTGATCGCGCTTTGGTTAGCGCCTTTATCCGTCAGGAATCAAAATTTGATCCCTATGTCCGTAACCGCTCGTCCGGCGCTGTCGGTCTGATGCAACTGATGCCGCGCACCGCCTCTTCTTTGAGCAAAATCAATTTTGACAACAGCAACATCCACATGCTGATGAAACCCGAAGTCAATGTGGCTCTGGGTCAGCAATATATCGCCAAACTGCTTAACCGCGGTGATATTGACAACAACCTGTTCTATCTGGCTGCCGCCTATAATGCCGGCCCGGGTAATTTGAAAAAATGGCTGAAAAGCAACCCCGAAGCCGCCACCGACCCGCTTTTGTTTATCGAAAGCATTCCGGTGAACGAAACGCGCGGCTTTGTTCAACGCGTACTGTCGAATTACTGGATGTATTCAATGCGTCTGGGTCAGGACACGCCGACACTGGATATGGTAGCCGACGGCAAATGGCCGGAATATACCCCGTCCGACACCGGCGATACATTGCAAGTCGCTTGGCGTTAGGACAACAAAAAGACTTCATGTTATTTAAGCGGTCATGCCGATTAAATAATCCTCACAAGGAAAGCTCTGCCTAAAGAAATTAGGTGGAGCTTTTTTATTATTTATAAGATAGTTGGATGTTTTTCTTCAATCTAAATTTTATCCGTTAATTTCGGAATAATATCGAACATATCCCCGACCAGACCGTAATCGGCGACATGGAAAATCGCAGCCTCGGGATTGGAATTGATGGCCACAATTACCTTTGAACGGCGCATCCCGACAACGTGCTGAACCACACCGGCAACCCCTACCCCGATGTAGAGTTCCGGCGCAACCGTTTTACCCGTTTGACCAATCATGGCATCCACAGGGGCAAAACCGGCATCCACCGCATTACGGGTAGCACCGACAGCCGCCCCCAACCTGTCCGCCAGCGGAAACAGCAGCTTTTCAAAGTTTTCTTTGCTTTCCAGCGATACGCCGCCGGCCACCACCCGTTTGGCTTCCGTCAGGGAAGGTCTATTGCTGTTTTCTTTTTCCGTTTTGATATATCGGACGGTTTTGATGGTTTGGGATACCTCTATTGGGATAATTTCCGCTTTATCACCGTCCTGACGTTTGTCTGCCGCTTCAAACCCCATAGGCAGAACCGTCATAATCTTTTTATCATCATGGATTTGTACGGTGGCCAGTGCATTACCCGAATAAATAGAGCGTTTCACCGTATCGGACGACAGAATATCCGTAACCGCCGTGACGGGCTGAACATCCAAGCGGGCGGCCAGACGTGGTACCACGCTTTTCCCCGTGTTGGAGACATCAGACAGAATAACACCGTAATCATCAGCCACGCTTTGGACAATGGCCGTTATATCCTCGGCCAGAGGATGAGCCAAAGCCTTATCCTGCGCCGTTAAAACACGTGAGACATCCTTAATGAATGCCGCATCCTCTGCCACTGCAGATAGTTCACTGCCCCAGAGCAAAATATCAATGCGCTCGGGCAGAAAGCAATGCGCCGCAGTGACCAGCGCATACACCGAAGCCGACAGAGTTTTCCCGTCATGTTCCGCCAAGATAAGGACATTGCCGCTCATGACAATACCCCTGCTTCGTTTTTCAGCTTATCAATCAGCTCGTCCACACTGCCAACCATTACAGCACCCTGTTTCTTGGGCGGGTATTCCACCGATAGAACAGAAACGCGCGGGTTCAGTTCAATATCCATATCATAAAGTTCTATTGTTTCCAGTGGTTTCTTACGCGCCTGTAAAATAGCAGGCAGCGAGGCATAGCGCGGGGTCACCATGGACAAATCGGCCGTTATCAGACAGGGCAAATCCATTTCTAGCGTTTCGGTGCCGCCATCAATTTCCCACATCACGCGGATTGTTTTATCGGACAGAACATCCAGCGCAGAGACAAAGGTCGCCTGCCCCCAATCCAGCAATCCGGCAAGCATCTGCCCTACCTGATTAGCGTCATTATCTGTGGCCTGCTTACCGGCAATGACCAAATTGGGTTGTTCTTTTTGCACGACTTCGACCAATATCTTGGCCACATCCAGCGTTTCGATGATGGCTTCGCTATGGATATGCACAGCTCTGTCCGCCCCCATGGCCAACGCCGTATACAGAACATCCGTGGATTTTGCCCCACCAACAGTAACAACGACAATTTCATCCGCTGTGCTGTTTTCTTTCATGCGCACGGCCTGTTCTACCGCGACCTCGTCAAACGGGTTCATTACCATGCGCACATTGGTCATATCCACGTCCGAGCCATCCGGCTTGATGCGCAGCTTGACATTGTGATCCATAACGCGTTTAACGGGAACGAGAACTTTCATACTACTCTCCCTAGCTGACCATCACCTGAACGCCCGGAAGCGTTTTGAGATAGGCCTGATCATCCAGAGGGATGGACCAGCCACCATCCATTTCGATATGCACCGTTTTCCCCATATCGGCCAGCGCAATTTCCAGAAAGACTTTGACGCGGCCATTTTTGTTCTTGTCACACAGGATGCGCTCCAGACCATCCAGCGCTTCGGGAGCCTCTGCACGAATGGTAATTTCCTTGACCTTGCTTTCCAAAATCTGGTCAAGCATCTGTGCCTGACGCAGTATCATGCGCGGCTCGTCATCGCGGTACATAACCTCGACCGTCACGGCCACCAGATTGCCCTCGGACAAAATATCGCGGTATACGGCCAGCGGTTCGGAATAAACCGTTACATCATACAGTCCCGAGCGGTCGGATAAGGTCACAAAGGCATAACGCCCACGGTCGGACTGTTTTTCCTGACGCTTGACCACCACACCGGCCAACTGCGCCCGGTTCGAGCCGTTACGGTTCATCGATTCAAACATCTGTTTGTCTTTCAAATCGACAAAATTCATGAAGCGGTTCTTTTTCAGCAGTTCAAACTGGCTATCGAGCGGGTGTGCCGACAGGTAAAACCCGATGGCTTTCTGTTCATTGTCCAACCGTTCCATTTCCGGCCATTCATTGACTTCTTCGATGATAAGGGTTTGAAAATCACCGCCTGCATCATTATTACCGCCACCGAACAGATTAACCTGACCGCTGTTTTTTTCTTCCGCCCAGTTTTGCGCCTGACGCATGATGCTGTCTGCATTGGTCACAATCCGCGCACGAGGCATACCGAAACAGTCAAACGCCCCGGCCATGGCCAGCACCTCGAGCTGTTTGCGCGAAAAGGATTTCAAATCCACGCGGTTCATGAAATCGTTCAAATCCTTGAAATCACCGTTGGCCTCGCGCTCGGCTACCACCGCCGCCATGGCGGCCGCACCGACACCCTTGATGGCGCCCAGTGCATAACGGATGGCTTTGCGCTCCTCCCCCGTTTCGGCATCTTTTATCCGCTCCACGGCAAAGGTCACGCGCGAACGGTTGATGTCGGGGGTCAGAAGTTCAATCTTCCAGTTGCGCAAATCCTGCGAGAAAAAGTTGATTTTATCCGTGTTACCCATATCCAGCGTCATGGTCGCGGCCATAAATTCATGCGGATAATTGGCCTTGAGATAGCCCGTCTGATAGGCAATCAGCGAATAGGCCGCGGCGTGCGATTTATTGAAACCGTATCCGGCAAACTTGGCCACCTGATCGAAAATGGCCGAGGATTTTTCCTCGTCAACGTCACTGACCTCTTTCGAACCTTTGACAAATTTGACCCGCTCGACATCCATGGCTTCCTTGATTTTCTTACCCATGGCGCGGCGGAGCAAATCAGCACCGCCCAGTGTATAGCCGGCCAAAATCTGGGCAAGCTGCATAACCTGCTCCTGATAGACCATGATGCCGTATGTTTCCTCGAGGATACCCTGAAGTGACGGGTGCATGTAATCCGGTTCCTGCTCGCCATCCTTAACGGCGATATAGGTCGGGATATTGTCCATCGGCCCCGGACGATAGAGCGAGTTCAAAGCAATCAAATCCTCAATCCGGTTGGGTTTGGCCTTGCGCATGATGTCCTGCATGCCCGAGCTTTCAAACTGGAACACGCCGACCGTCTGGCCGCCGCGCATCAGATTAAAGGTTTTGTCGTCCTGCATGGGCAATGCCAGCAAATCGATATCGTCCCGCCCCTCGGTCTCGTGGATATTATCCAGTGCGGTTTGCAGCACTGTCAGCGTTTTCAACCCCAGAAAGTCGAACTTGATAAGCGAGATATCTTCGACAAATTTCATATTGAACTGGGTGGCCGGCATGTCGGATTTCGGATCCTGATAGAGCGGACATATTTCTTCGAGCGGTTTATTGCCAATCACCACACCGGCCGCATGGGTCGAAGCATGGCGGTATAACCCTTCCAGCTGAAGGGCAATTTCAATCAGTCGGTTGACCGTCTCATCCGCTTTCATCATTTCCCGAAGCTGCGGCTCCATGTCCAACGCTTCTTCCAGCGAAATCGGATTGGCCGGATTGGCCGGTATCAGTTTCGAGATTTTGTCCACCGCCATATAGGGCATTTGCAAAACCCGCCCGACATCGCGCACCACAGCCTTGGCCTGAAGTTTACCAAATGTGATAATCTGCGCCACATGGTCACGACCATATTTGTTTTGCACATACTGGATGACTTCCTCACGGCGCGACTGACAGAAATCAACATCGAAATCCGGCATGCTGACCCGCTCGGGATTAAGGAAACGTTCAAACAGCAAACCGTAATGAATAGGATCCAAGTCGGTAATTTTCAATGCCCACGCCACGACCGAGCCGGCACCCGAACCACGCCCCGGCCCCACGGGAATGTCGTGGTCTTTTGCCCACTGGATAAAGTCCGCCACAATCAGAAAGTAACCGGGAAAACCCATGGATTGAATAATGCCCAGCTCGTATTCCATGCGCTCGAAATATTGTTTGCGCAGTTCCGCTTTCTTGGCCTCGTCCATATCGGGCGTGTAGACATATTTTTCCAAACGCCAGTCTAGCCCCTTGGCGCTTTGTGCCTTCAGCTCTTCATCCTCAGTTCGGCCGCCCTCGGTATGATAGGCGGGCAGTTCGGGCTTGCGCTTTTTCAAATGGAACAGACAGCGTTTGGCGATGGTAACCGTGTTTTGCAAGGCCTCGGGCAAATCGGCAAACAAAGCGCACATATCATCGGGCGATTTGAAATAATGGTCGGACGTTTCCTGACGACGATTATCGTCCGAGATATACGTCCCCTCGGCAATACACAGCAAGGCCGAGTGCGCCGTGAACATGTCGGGTTTGGCAAAGAAATTGTTGTTCGTGGCCACCAGCGGAATATTCATGTCATAGGCCATGTCAATCATGGCGTTTTCCACCGCTTCGTTCGTTCTGCCTTTGTGACGCATCAGCTCGATATACAGGCGGTCACCGAAAATACCATGCAATTCTTCCAGCAAGGCGCGCGCGTCCTGAGGATGACCATTGGCCAACAGCTTGTCAATCGGCCCTGTATAACCGCCCGTCAAACAGATTAACCCCCCGTTACATTCGCGGAGCAATTCCATCGTCACGGCAAACGGGTCGGTCGCATCTTTTTTTAGATAGCCACGCGATAAAATGCGCGACAGATTAACAAACCCCTCTTCCGAGGTAACCAGCAGAACCATTTCCGGCAAACGCTTTGTCCCGTGATGGTCGGAGGCCTTTTTCACCTGCTCTTCGGATGTGGCAAAGGAAATCTGCGCGCCGAGTATGGGCTGTATCCCCGCTCCG
>QKJH01000003.1 GCA_003250865.1 Alphaproteobacteria bacterium
CGAAACAATCGCCGCTGGAACAGAAATTCGGGTTTTTGGCATGTAGCACATTGTCGTTGCTGATGCGCTCGCAAACCCCTTTGCACGAGCTGTTGTTGTCCTTCCAGTACAGATTCAATCCGGCATGTTTCAATACGTCAACAACGTTCTCGGAACCGTCAAATTTCGATTTGCTGTATTGGTCACGGGTAAAGGGAGAAAACATGCACGGGACAGAGACAGCCGTTGACGTGCCGCACGATGACAGATTGGTTAGCGGGATAATATCGGCACGTTTCTCCATAAGTGGGTTAGTGTCATGTGCATGTTCATGCAACAGTGAAAAGCTTTGAGCACGTGCCGCTTCGCCTACCATCATGATAATCAGGTTGGGTTTGCGGTTTTGTGTCTGAGTTTGTTTGGCATCCGTGCCGATGGCAACCATTTTCTTTGGCGACTTCAGCAGGTCTTTTGACACATAGCGCCAGACACCGCTAATGCTGTTCGTCGGATTAATCAGATATAGCAATTGACGGTGGTTACGAAATGTTGACGCGTAATCACGGTAAAACGGAATGGCAATCAGCCCGACAATAACCAGACAGCTCAATATCACTCCGCCATGAACAAGCAGCGTCTTAATAAAAGAGAGCGGTTTGATTTTCATTCTAAAAAAGATAAACGACGGTATAAATCCCAGAAAAACCAGATAGGCAAATAAGGATATGCTTATTAAATCACGAACCTCTTTGGTGTCCGTCTGAAACACGTTTTCAATCATGGTGTGGTCAATCAGGATATGATAGGTCTGCATGAAATACAGTCCACCAGCAGCAACCGGAAAGATGAATGCGGCAACATAACGTTGGACACGTAAGATGGAAAAGATGCTGAATAGTGTGGTTAGAACACAGATGATGAATACCGGAAAGCTCAGAAGAAAAAGAACTTCGCGCGTGGCAAAATGGGTTTGAATATCGAGCAGCTCTTTCCAAAACGGAACATTGTAAAGGCTGGCTAATATGACGGAAACCGTCAGCGTGAAAATTACAGGGCGAGCGGTACAGCCGTTACGCAGGCAGTTTTTGATACGGTCAATCATTGATGCGAAGCCTTATGAATAAAACATCAGGAAAACAATATACCCACCCACATAGTTCCCGCAAAGAAAATGGCAAGAAGAACGGCAAGAGAACCCAAATCTTTTGCAGCGCCGGAAAGAGGGTGTCTCTCCATGCCGATGCGGTTGATGGTTACTTCGATGGCGGTGTTTATAATTTCGACCATAAGAACAAGCAGCAATGCGGCAATCAATTCCATGTGCTCAACAGGGCGAACTTTGAAAAAGAAAGAAATTATGGCCAGAATGAAACAGATAATAGCTTCCTGGCGAAAAGCTTCTTCGCTTTTCCAGGCATAGACAAATCCTCGGACACTATTGCCAAAGGCGGCGGTAAGGCGGGGAAAGCCCGTTCGGCTAAATTCTTTTTGCATGGGAACACACCTTTGAATAGTTTATAGATGTAAGAACTATATACCTCTTGCTACCGAGTTTCAATGCCGTGCTTTGCAAAGATGGCGCGGGCTCTTTCGATTTCTTCCAAGGTGGGTTCGTGCGTATCTTTCAGCTTGTAGTCCATGCCCATATCTTTCCATTTATACTCGCCCATCTTGTGAAAGGGGAGAATGTCCACCCGCTCAATCGCTTTAAGCGGTTTGATAAACTCGGCCAGACGCTCAATATTGTCAGGGTCATCCGTCAGACCGGGAACAAGGACAAAACGTATCCACATCGGTTTGTTCAGGCGCTCGAGACGCAAGGCAAAATTCAAGGTGGGGACAAGGCTGACTCCCGTAGCCTGCATATAGGTTTCGGGAATGCCGGACTTGATATCCAGTAGGACAAGATCGACATTATCCAGTAATTCGTCGGTTGCTTTTTCGCCCAGAAAACCGCTGGTATCCAATGCGGTATGCATACCGTGCGCTTTAGCACGTTTGAGCAATTCATGGGTAAAATCGGGTTGTGCCAACGGTTCGCCGCCGGATATGGTGATACCTCCCTTGGCGCGTTTCATGAACGAGGCGTATGGGGCAATGTCACCCCACACATCATCAATGGTTTTCTGTGTGCCGCGCTTCATCTTCATCATGTCGGGGTTGTGACAATATTGGCAGCGCAATGGGCAGCCACTTAGAAACACGACATAGCGCACACCGGGGCCGTCTACCGTGCCGCCCGTTTCGACCGAATGGATATAACCTGTAAGTTGGTTCTGTTCGTTTATCATGTTTACTATATAAGTCGTTTTACTTTCAAAAAAAGAACCGCCAACCTATATAATCAGCGGTTCTTCTTATTATTTGCTTAAACCGTAGAACGCTTAGTCTTGTGCGTGGAAGGTACGGTTAATGACATCCAGCTGTTGTTCTTTGGTCAGCTTGATGAAGTTAACGGCATAACCCGAAACGCGGATGGTTAATTGCGGATATTGTTCCGGATGTTCCATCGCATCCATCAGGGTTTCACGGTCAAAAACATTGACGTTGATGTGGTGACCGCCCTCGGTGCATTGGTTCTCACCAAAGTAACCGTCCAGCAGACCAACCATGTGATCAACACGCTCTTCTTCGGTTTTACCCAAGGCTTTCGGAATAATCGAGAAGGTGTAGGAAATACCGTCTTGCGAGTGTTTGTACGGCAGCTTGGCAACCGACATCATCGAAGCAACAGCACCTTTTTTGTCGCGGCCGTGCATCGGGTTGGCACCCGGTGCAAACGGTTCGCCGGCTTTACGACCACAAGGGGTTGCACCGGTTTTCTTACCGTAAACAACGTTCGATGTAATCGTCAAAATCGATTGCGTCGGGGTCGAGTTACGATAGGTGTGGTGTGAACGGATTTTGTTCATAAAGCTTTCCATCAGCCAACGGGCAATGGAGTCAACACGTTCATCATTGTTACCGAATGTCGGGGTTTCACCACCTTCTTGGATGTAGTCAACAGCCAGACCGGTTTCATCACGAACAACTTTAACCTTGCCGTATTTAATCGCAGCCAAAGAGTCGGCGGCAACAGACAGGCCGGCCATACCACAAGCCATGGTGCGGAAAATGTCACGGTCATGCAAAGCAAACAACAGACGCTCATACGCATATTTGTCGTGCATGAAGTGAATGATGTTCAGCGCGTTGACATAGGTTTTTGCCAGCCATTCCATCATCGGTTCCAGCTTGTCCATGACTTCGTCATAGCTGAGATATTCCGTGGTAATCGGAGCTTGTTTCGGGGCAACCTGATTGCCTTTTTTCTCATCACGGCCGCCGTTGATTGCGTACAGCAAACATTTGGCCATGTTGACGCGGGCGCCGAAGAATTGCATCTGTTTACCGATACGCATAGCGGAAACACAGCAGGCGATGCCGTAATCGTCACCCCAGTACGGACGCATCAAATCGTCGTTTTCGTATTGGATAGACGAGGTATCAATCGAGGTCTTTGCACAGAATTTTTTGAAGTTTTCCGGCAGACGCTGCGACCACAGAACAGTGATGTTCGGTTCCGGAGCAGGACCCAGATTGCTCAGCGTGTGCATGAAGCGGAAGCTGTTTTTGGTAACCAGCGGACGACCGTCTTCGGCAACACCGCCGACACATTCCGTTACCCATACCGGATCGCCCGAGAACAACTCGTCATATTCCGGTGTACGCAGGAAGCGAACCATACGCAGTTTCATCACGAAATGGTCGATATAGGATTGGATTTCGCTTTCGGTGGCTTTGCCTTCGGCCAAATCGCGTTCGATATAGGCATCCAGGAAGGTAGAAACACGACCCAGCGACATGGCTGCACCGTTTTGTTCCTTCACGGCACCCAGATAACCAAAGTATGTCCATTGGATAGCTTCTTTAGCGCTGCTGGCCGGTTTGGAAATGTCAAAGCCATAGAACGAAGCCATGGTTTTCAAATCTTGCAAAGCGCGGATTTGATCCGAGAACTCTTCGCGGGCGCGAATGATTTCTTCGGTCATATCACCGTCATCATAGGTAGCCATTTGGGCATTTTTGTCTTCAATCAGACGGTCAATACCGTACAGCGCAACGCGGCGGTAGTCACCGATAATACGACCGCGACCATAGGCATCCGGCAGACCGGTAATAATACCCGAGCTGCGGCAAGCGCGCATGTCATCGTTATAGGCATCGAAAACGCCTTGGTTATGTGTTTTGCGTTGGTTGGAATATACTTCCTCAACATCTTCGTCCAGTTTCCAACCATAGGCTTCCAGACCGTTGGCAACCATGCGCACACCGCCTGCTGGCATAATGGCGCGTTTCAAAGGAGCGTCCGTTTGCAGACCGACAATTTCTTCCATGGAATTGTCAATGTAACCGGCTTTGTGTGAAACCAGCGAGGCAACAACTTTGGTGTCAGCAGCCAGAACGCCTTTGTTCTTACGTTCTTCTTTCATCAGACCGGATACTTTTTCCCACAGTTTGGTGGTGTTAGTTGTCGGGCCTTGCAAAAAGCTGTCATCGCCTTCGTAAAGGGTAAAGTTGCGCAAAATAAAATCGCGAACGTTAATTTCGTTCATCCAGGGGCCGGTTTTAAAATTACGCCAGCTTTTTTCAACGGTATTATCGTTGCCCCAGAGTTTTTCGGATTGGGAAGATTGGGTTTGTGTGCTCATAAGGCACCCTCCTTTGGGTTGCAAATTAAAATGTTCTGTACGCTAACATTGTTAAGTGAATGTACCAAAATAGTACGTGATAAGTGTTTCCGTGGCTATAAATAGCATCTTTCATGCCATTTTTACAGATTTTATATTGTTGCATTGCGATAAAAAATGCCGTTTTTGTGCAAAGATTAACAAAATGGTGCAGTGCGTCCTATTTTTTATTTCAAACATCTATATATAACAATGGTTTATAAATTATAAATAGGACAAAAACAGGTCACTTTAACTTCGAAAATAATTATGTTGGGAAGCCGACAAAATTAGAGTTTTTTTTATGAGACTCGTGGTAACGTTAATGAAGAATGTTTGGTGTATATTTTTTATTTTATTAGGAAGACGTATCGTGAGAAAAAATAACGGTTTTACATTGGTTGAGTTGGCCATCGTCATGATGATTATCGGTTTGCTTCTCGGCGGTATTTTAAAGGGGCAAAAAATGGTAGAAAATGCCCGCGTAACGTCATTTATTTCACAGGTCAACAGTTATCAGGCGGCGTTGGTATCTTTTCAGGATGCCTATAGTGCCCTTCCGGGGGATATGCTGACGGCAACCATGCGCATTCCCAATTGTACGGGCGCAAATTTCTGTGTTAACGGGGATGGAAACTCGATTGTCGGCTTGTATCTTGACCAGTCCACCGGGAACCGTTTTCAAACCGACCAGTCGGGGACGACAGCACCTCAAGTCGAGACAACCATGTTCTGGAAGCATCTTGTACTTACGGATTTGATTTCCGGCGTAAACGGCGGCGCTAATCCGGCAGGTCCTGCATGGGGTGAAACCCATCCCAGTGCTAAAACCAATGGCGGTTTTGGGGTGATTACGTTTAACCATGCCGGTCACGGCGGTATTTGGGTGGTTAATCGCAGCTCGCCTCGCGGTTCGGCGCTTCTGTCACCGGGGCAGAATCCTATTTCACCGCGTATGGCCGAACAAATCGATCGTAAAATGGATGATGGACAGCCGGACGAGGGATTTGTTCAAGCTCCGGATGATGGTACGTGTGATAATCGCATAAATGGATCTTCGGTACGGACTTATCTATCAACCGACCAACATAATTGCGTATTGGCAATCCACATTTTGTAAGATGGTATTCAACACAAAAAAGAGGCTTCAAAGCCTCTTTTTTATTTTGCTCTCTTTTGCTATTACCAATAGCGAACCGGCCCCGTATCCATGTGGATAAAGTGCGATTTCGGGTAATACCCCACGCCGCCTGCCTTAATGGAGCGGGCAACATCGCGCATGCGCGACAGACGAATGGTCGGAATCGAAATATCAACGGCCATTCCTTTGAGGTGGTAGCTGTTTTTTGATACACCGTTGCTGGTTCTGTACAGCATAGAATTTGTTTTAGGACTACGATATCCGGAAACAATCTGAAGCGGTCTGTCCGTTCCCAAAACATCATAGAATTTGGAGACGGCTGTCAACAGATTGGGGTCAATATGTTTAACATCACCCGTACGGAAATCGCGCAGGAAGTAATCAAGTTGTTTCAAAGCACCGGGCAAATAGTGGCCGCGAGACCAGAAGATAATGTCCAGTTCTTCGTTAGTATGCATGTTTTTCAAATAAAGCCGTTGGTCGCGCGGCGGAATAAACGGCTTCTTACCCGGTGTCGGGATAAGAGCCGCAGCCGGTTTCGGCATGGCCAACAGTCCAGCACCAAGCCCAACGCCCATTCCCAGTGTTCCAAGGAATTTACGACGCGATAATGGATTGGTGGTGATTGTTTGATGTTGCTCTGACGGAGCAATACTACGATTCTTCATTTAAAAGCCGTTTGTAGTTAACGATACTTACCCCTGAGTCTCCACCATGCGTTCGAGCGTTTTATCTCTGTTATATATGTCGTTCGCATAGTGAACAATATTCTGTTCATCGACCCAAGACGTCCAGTACACAATATGCACGGGTACTTTTTTGTCAAGAGCGATTGTATAAGACGCGAATCCCTCCACGCCTTCTACAGCCTTATTATAGAAAATAAGTAGTTTATTTTCCGTAAATGAAGAACTTTTATTTGCAATGAATTGAACCATTTGCCACGGATCTTTTAAACGAACACATCCGGAGGATAAATTGCGGTTTGTTAATGAAAAAAGTTCGGGGTGTGATGTGCCGTGCAAGAAAATATCGTGCTTGTTAATGATGTTCAAACGCACCGGACCCAGTGAATTTTGGGGGCCGGGACGCTGACGAAAGCGGAATGGCGGAAATTGATTCGCCGGAATGGATGCCCAATCAAACTGTGATGCGTCAATTAAAACCCGTTCACCG
>QKJH01000078.1 GCA_003250865.1 Alphaproteobacteria bacterium
GGTCACTAAGCGTTCCATCGATGGTAAGGACGGTGTGTTTTTTGTTGGTCATCAGGCAACCTCTCGCACGGTGGTGTCAGTATCCATGAAGTCAAGGTGGCGTTGCAAGTCAACCGAAACAAGTTTTGAAACACCGCGTTCGCCCATCGTGACACCATATAGGCGGTGCATCTTGGCCATGGTGATGGCATTATGCGAGATAATGATAAAGCGTGTATCGCATTCACGGGTGAAATCCTGAAGCAGGTCACAAATACGTGTGACATTGGCATCGTCCAAGGGCGCATCAATTTCGTCCAGAATACAGATAGGCGACGGGGTGGTGCGGAACATGGCAAAAATCAGGGCAATAGCCGTCAGGCTTTGCTCTCCGCCCGAAAGCAGTGACAAGTTCTGCAGTTTTTTACCCGGAGGGCTAGCAAAAATTTCCAAGCCCGATTCAAGCGGGTCATTAGCATCGGTCAGCTCCAGATAGGCTTTGCCGCCGCCAAACAGACGGGCAAAGATGTCACTGAAATGACGGTTGACCTCGTTAAAGGCGATGGTTAAACGACGGCGTGCATCCGAGTTCAATTTTGAAATGGCCTGACGCAGTTCGGCAATGGCATTGATAATATCGTCTTTTTCTGCTGTTAGCGCTTCGATTTCCTCGAACAATGTTTTGGCATCTTCATCGGCGCGTAGGTTGATGGCACCCAGGCGTTCCCGTGATTCCATAAGTTTTTCCAGACGGGTTTCCAACTGCGTTTTATCAGCAGCCAGAATATTTTCATCAATGGCCAGTTTTTCAACCAGTTCGCCAAGCGGGCAATTAAATTGTTTCTGTGCTCGTTCTTCCAGTTGGCTGATGGCGGTTTGCAGGGCTTCCATGGCGGTTTCGCTACGGGCCTTCTCTTCGCGAAGCTGATTGATGGCTTCTTCGGCATCCAACAGGACATAGTTCTGTTCGTTAAGCTTGTGTGCTTTGTCTTCCCATGCGTGTTTGACACCTTGCTCCTGTTCATCCAAAGAGGATTGTGCAGCATTAAGCGCAGCAAGTTTTTCCTGCAAAGCCTGTGGTTTTTCGGCAAAAGATTCAGCGCGTTTTTTATTGTCTTCCAGACGAAGGGCCAAGGATGCTTTACGCTCGGTAGAGGCAGTAATACGGTTGTGCCATTCCTGCTTTTCCGTTTCAATGGTGCGCATTCTATCCTGACGACGCGCAAAATCGGCATTGATGGTGGCATAGCGTTCTTCATTGTCACGCTGGGTAATTTGTTTTTCCTGCAATGCGCTACGCAGGTTTTGTGCTTGCGCTTCGGCTTTGTCCATCGGAGGCAATGCCGCCAATGATGTTTGCGTCTGATGCAGTTGTTGATGGTGTTCGTCTACCATGCTTGTGAAGTGGTTAATCCGTTCATTAACTGCTGTGATAGACGACTGGATGGTGGATTGTTCACTGATTAGCTTGCTATGACTGTTACGGGCATTGTCGAGTGTTTTATAGGCTTCACTGACAGCCGTTTGACACAGGGTCTGGTTGTTAATGCAGTCTTTTTGTTCGTTCACAAGGGCAGTATAAGCACTTTGCGTCTTTTCCAACTCGCGCTCGGCTTTGGCTAATTCCTTGGTCAGTTTTTCCAGACGGTTGCGCTGTTCCAGACGAACCGATGCGGCTTGGGTTTCGCTGTCGCCCAGTGCCAGCGCATTAATCGTATATCCGTCCCAGCGCCATGCACTTCCTTCGCGGGTGACAATCCATTGGCCAACCGACAAGTCGGATACGTATTTAATGGCCTGTTTATCGTCTTCGGCCACGGCGATTTGCGAAATGGCCAGATCCAGCTCAGCCGGTACGGTGATAAATTCGTTCAGCGGTTTAAGCGCTGAAGGTAGACCATTTGCAGCACCGGCTTTAAGCGATGTTTGTTGCCAGAATGTCGGTGCATCGTTATCAAGCGAGGCGTTTAGCTCCCGTCCCAATGCAACGCTAACGGCTTTCTCATAACCCTCGGTTACGCGGATACTATCCAAAACCGGTGGATAGTCCGATACCAGCTCTTCCTGCAACAGGGATGAAATTGTCGTGGTTTCCGTTTTCAGGCGGGTTACGGTTGTTTCATGGCTTTGCAGTTTGGCATGCATTTCACCAACACGGGTGGCAATAGCTTGTTTATCGGTATCGGCTTTTTCGGCTTTTTGTTTGGCGTTATCCAAAGCGGTTTGCGCCTGTTTTACGGCTTTTTCGGCTTCTTGAACCGATGGGAGTTGCGTCAGGCGGTTTTCCAAATCCTGTTTTTCTTGACTAACCGCAGACAGACGCTCGTTCAGTTGGTTGATAGCCTGTTCGTGACTTGCAACCTGTTTGGTAAGTGTTTCGTACTTCTCACGCTGGGTAGCCATTTGTGTCATCAAGGCGTTTAGCTCTTCTTGCGCCTTTTCAACAATCTTACGCGATTCATCACGTGCCCGAAGTGCCTGTTCACGCGTTTCTTCAAAGTTTTCGTTCTGTGCGGAAAGGGTTTTATTTTCTTCGTCCAACAAATGCAGCTTTTCATTGGCCGATGCAATCTGCGCCGTTTCATAGTCAATATCAGCCGCAATCTGGGTGATTTGACTTTGGGTTTGTTCGATTGTGCTTTCCAGCTGCTCGATTTGCTCAATCACATTCTGGCGGTCGTTATTCAGTCCTTCCAGTTTATTCTGGAAACCGATATAGGCGGCCTGCGCTTCGGTTGCTTCCTGTTGCAACATATCACGTAGTTTTTTCAGTTCGAAAATTTGCAGTTTGTGCGTTTCGATGGTTTCGTGCGTTGTATGCAATTTCTCTTTGGCGATGTTATAAGCCTGTTTATCGTTTTGCCATTCATTGAAATACAATGCTCCCTCGACCTGACGGATGTCGGCACTGATTTCACGGTAACGCAAAGCCTGACGAGCCTGTTTGCGCATGGCCTGATAGGCTTTTTCCTTTTCGCCCAGAATGTCGTCAACTTGAATCAGGTTCTTTTCGGCGGCCTGCAGGCGTTGCTCGGCTTCTTTGCGGCGGGTATTCAAGCCGGAAATGGCGGCGGCATCTTCCAAAATCTTGCGGCGATCGGTCGGCTTGGCATGGATAATATCGGCAACACGACCTTGCGAGACGATGGCGGGCGAATTGGCACCGCTGGCGGTGTCGGCAAACAGCATCTGGACATCGCGTGCCCGAACAAGTTTGCCGTTTACGCGGTAGGCCGAACCGTTGCCGCGTTCGATTTTTCGGGTGATTTCCAATGTATCGTCTTTATTAAAAATTTCCGGAGCACTGCGGTCACGGTTATCGATTACCAGCTTAACCTCGGCCTGGTTACGAGGGGGGCGGGTTACCGTTCCGGCAAAAATAACATCATCCATATCCCCGCCGCGCATTCTCTTGGCCGAGTTTTCCCCCATAATCCAGCGCAAAGATTCCACCAGATTAGATTTACCGCAACCGTTTGGCCCAACAATGCCGGTCAGTCCCGGATTAATGTCAACGTCACACGTATCGGCAAAGGATTTGAAACCGGCGAGGGAAAGCTTTGTAAAATGAACCATGGTACAGAATATCTTTACGCGTAAATGAGTGGATAGGGATATGCTTACTTAAAGTCTATTTCTTTACATCGGCAATGATGGCTTCGATTTTTTCCTTGAGCTTGTCATAGGAAACAATACCGCGAATGGTGTATTTTCCGTTATTGACAACCAAGGTCGGGGTGCCGGTCACGCCGTAATCTTCGGAGCCGTGCCGTACGGACTCCATAACAAATTCCTGAATATCCTGATTGGCAATACAGGTGTCAAAGAAATCTTGTGTAACCCCTGTAAAACGTACCAGATCAAACAGGGCTTTCTTCGGGTCGGCATCATACGCCCAGCGTGTTTGGTTTTCGTACATAAGGTTCTGGATGCCTTCGAATTTTTCGGGAGCGACACATTGTGCCAGCATGGCGGCTTGCAGTCCCGGTTCATTCAACGGAAACGGCGTAATGACGTAGCGGACAACACCGGTGTCAATGTAGTCTTTCTTCAATTGCTCGAAAGCGGCGTTATGCAGACGGGCACAGTGGGGACAGGTATAGGCACTGAAGTTTTCAATGGTAAGCAGTGCCGTATCCGAACCATAGGAACGGTAGGTCATGGCCTTATTGACATCAATCTGAGGAGCGGCCGGAGTAATCTGAGTGCTTTTTTCACCACCCATAACATCACTTAGCGATGAAACGTCTTTTGCCTGTTCCTCCGGTGCGGTTTCTGCGGATAGAACACTATTTGCAATATCGGCCGCTTCCGTTTGTACTTCTTCTTCAGGTGCGGCAGTCTTTTCTACGGCCGGTTCTTCTTCACCGGCGGCCGGTTCCATCATGGCAAAATTAGCGCCATCTTGGGGGGAAATTTCAGAAGATGTCTTTTGCACGACGGTTCCCAGACCTACAGCAAAAACGGCAAAGGATAGGGCTACAAATAAATCTTTTCTTTTCATTTTTACGAACCTTTGTTTTTAGGGTTTTGTAATGGCTTATATTTCGTCAGCCATGATATGCTGGCCAAAAGACTGCAGCGTTTTACGCAACCGTTCGTCAGTGACGGAGGCGGTTGCCTGTTCAATCCGGTTTTTTTGTTCAACCGACAGATTTTTTTTCGGCTTTTCAGCCATGGATGATGCGGAGTGCGTCATCATGTGGATAAGGCGAATCTGACTGATGGCACCGTATCCGACAAAAGCGTTGATTTTCTGAATAATTTGCGGAGCAAGTTGTGTAACTTCAAGGGAATAGGCGCTTTAACGGAAAGATAGAGTGTTGCGCCGGCCGCTTTGTTTTTAGGGTAGCTGAGTTTCAAAGGGATGGTTTTCGTGCTGAGGTTTTCACCAACAATATGTTTCCAGCTCAGCAACATCTGTCCCAAAACGGCGCTTTTCTTGCCGATAATACGGTTTGTCAAGCCTTTCAGGCCTTCGCCTGCCTGTGACATGGTGTAATTTTGTCGGGATGATGGTGTATCCATGGCTTGCGCTCGGAACCCTTTTTCTTTACGTTTTGTTTACCAATTCTATTTTTATCGCTGATTGGGCAAAATTTCAAGTAAAAACACGCATGGCAAAGGTAAAGGCAGTCATTGAAAAAGAAAGTCGAAAATTCAAAAAATAAAGAACGCTTTGCTAATAAGGTCTTAGAGTGGTATGACCGGAACCGCCGCGTTTTGCCGTGGCGCGCTCTGCCGCACGAAAAATCGAATCCCTACCATGTCTGGTTGTCTGAAATAATGCTTCAACAAACGGGTGTTGGAACCGTTATTCCGTATTTTTTGGATTTTACGCAAAAATGGCCGACAATTCGGGAGTTGGCTGCCGCCAGTGAACAGGATATTCTAACGGCCTGGGCCGGTTTGGGATATTATTCGCGGGCGCGCAACCTGCACCGCTGCGCACGTGTTGTTGTATCGGATTATAACGGTGTCATTCCTTGTTCTGTTGATGAACTGATAAAGCTGCCGGGGGTTGGTGACTATACGGCCAATGCCATTCATGCCATTGCATTTGATGAACCCTCGAATGTGGTTGATGGTAACGTTGAGCGGGTGATGGCTCGTATGACCGCCTATGAAACACCGTTTCCAGCCGGTAAAAAGGGAATAAAAGCTACTGCGAAAGAATTTTTGCCATCATCCCGTCATGCGGATTATGCACAAAGCCTGATGGATTTAGGCTCAATGGTGTGTACGCCCAAAAATCCGAAATGCGACGCTTGTCCCGTACAATTGCTGTGTATGGCCAACCAGATGGAGATGGCGGAAACCTATCCGAAAAGAGAACCAAAAAAGAAAATACCCAACCATACCATGACGGCTTTTGTTTTAACGCGTCTTTCTGATGGTGCCGTTCTGATGCATTACCGGGATAAAAATGCCATGCTCGGCGGTATGCTTGAGGTGCCGTCAACGCCGTGGGGAGTTAAACAGTCCTGCCCTGTTGAACAACCCTTTGATTATGCTCCGGATAATGCTTTGCAGTGGCTCAGATGCGATGATACGGTGCGTCACGTTTTCAGCCATTTTGCGTTGAGCGTAACGATTTATAAAGCCTCATGTGATGGGATAAATGCAGGTGATGCAAAGCATGAATGGATTAAACCCGAAAATTTTGATAGAAAGCCGATACCGACATTAACAAAAAAAATTCTGGCCATTGGCCTGTTATAAAAAAGTAAAAGGGAGCAGCAATGAGATTTCCAATAGGACGGCTTAAAATCGGTTTTTGTGCGATGCTGTTCGGGCTTTTGAGTAATGTGGCCGTGTCACAGGCTGTTATGGTGACACAGTATTACGAACCGACAATGGACAATCTGACACGCATGCTTTTTAACTTTGGTGTACTTGATTTGTCGGATGAGCGCGCTTTTAGCGAGTTCATGAAAGTTAATTTTTGCGATACTTATCAAGCATATTCCAATAGCGAATTCGACTGGAATGAAATTCACAAGGCCTTCTGGGAGCATCGCAATGAGCTGAAAGACGACCGTTTTCTGGATTACAAGATTGATAGTTTATTTGAAGTCGATGGTTATGATTTCAATGTTCAGGCATTCAACATTACCCCGGAAACGGCGATTAGCGATATACGTGCCTTGCAAATGAATGCGGATAAATATTCGTTTTGCGAATCCAATAACAATGCGTCAACGCAGCTGCGCTATATTCCGAACGGCGTTCTGTTAAATATCGAATTGCCGCTTCATCTATACAGGATACCGATTAGTCCCGATGTGGCAGAAAAAATCATGAAACGACTTGATCGCGTGCGTCACAATAATGCCGTGGTTTATTCGACAATTTTCGTACATGTCGAAACGGGAAAGAAAATCTCAAGCGAAGAAGATGAGGATAAAAAGCGCCGTAAGAAGATTCTCGGGCCAATCAACGTATACGGGTATATTGAAAAAATTACCTTTTATACGGATAGCGCGCGTCGCCATCCGTTCAAAACGCTTT
>QKJH01000110.1 GCA_003250865.1 Alphaproteobacteria bacterium
TCTTCCCCCATTTTTGCTATCAATAAGTGCAGCCAATACTACGCATGCTTCAAGGGTGACATACGAGCACTTTGAGAAGTTGAAGTTTATTACCTTCTTTTTTTCAAGTGCGCTTTCTACTCTTTGTAAGAAGATATTAAATCTTGCTTGGTCTTCTTTAAGACATATATTTCTAGGAACAACAATTGTTTCTATTAAGTATTTTTTTTGCTTCCTTTGCTTTTGCCTTTTCTGCATATTGCGAATATGTGCGTTTTGCCACTTAACAAGCTGAGCAATCTTATCTTGGCTTGCACTTCCTTTCTGCATTAATTCCTCCAACAAACGCACAACATGATTATATTGCCTTTTACAATATTAACCCTCAGTAACCATGTCAACTGAACATTATTTAATGTTCCAAACATTTATATCATTCCACTAAAATAACTATTTTGAATAAAATCCCAAATACTCTCCCCTTGCTCAAGATGTGAAATTCGACACCACCGCCTGTAAAACAACGTGTTATATACCACACCGCGGTGCAGCACTTTCTTATTGCCCTATTAAGGATTTATAAGTATAATCTCTCGTTATGAATAATACGATTGAACTCAAACGCCCCGTGACAGGCAATAAACCGACGCTTGTTCACTCATCAACCGGACTGGTGGCATCACATCTTGGCAAGCGCTATAAAAAGCGGCCTGTCATCCGTGATGTCAGCATCAAGGTGAATCGCGGCGAAGCGGTTGGTTTGCTGGGGCCGAACGGTGCCGGTAAAACCACCAGTTTCTATATGATTTCAGGACTTATTATGCCGGATGCCGGTCAGATTATGCTGGACGGCGAAGACATTACCCATTTGCCGATGTACCGCCGCGCCCGTATGGGTATCGGCTATCTGCCGCAAGAAGCCTCGATTTTCCGCGGCCTGACGGTGGAACAGAACATTCTGTCGGTTCTTCAGGTTATTGAAAAAGACTCGACCAAGCGCGAACAGATGCTGGAATCGCTATTGGCCGAATTTTCCATCTCCCACTTGCGCTATACCAACGCCCTGGCTTTGTCGGGCGGGGAACGCCGCCGTGTGGAAATCGCCCGTGCATTGGCATCCAAACCGCACTATATCCTGTTGGATGAGCCTTTGGCCGGTATCGACCCTATTGCCATCAAGGAAATCCGCGAGCTTATCCGCCATTTAAAAAAACGCGGGCTGGGCGTGCTGATTACCGATCACAATGTGCGTGACACGCTGGACATCGTCGACCGCGGCTATATCCTGTATAGCGGTGAAGTATTGATGGAAGGCAAACCGAAAGACATCGTCGGAAACGAGGATGTGCGCCGCGTCTATCTGGGCGAAAAATTCACGCTCTGACCCTTAAAATCCTACAATTTTATGCAAAAATTAGGCCAGTTTTAACACTTGCCGCCTATGCTTGCGCCTATGAGTGATTATAATACCCCACGCCTTGAGCTACGCCATACCCAGACCCTGACCATGACCCCGCAATTGCAGCAGGCCATCAAGCTGTTGCAAATGACGAATCTGGAGCTGGGCGAGTATCTGGAGAGCGAAATTTCCATGAATCCGTTTCTGGAAAAGGCGGACGGCACCAATGACGGCGATTTTTCCGATAGCAGCAGCTCTGGCAGTGACAGCGGTTCGCATGATTTTGATACGGTCAATCCACCTGACACTGCCAACGCCAATGACCGCGGAAAAACAGGCAGACAGGAAGAAGCGCTGGATACCGACTATTCCAACGTATGGAACAATGGCGGCGAAAGCGAAGCCAATTACGAACGGGTCGAAGCCTCGGAAGTGCATGACACCATGCCCAGTATGGCCGGGGTCGGCGCGGGCGGTAACAGCAAATTTACCGATGCCGAATTTTCGTTGGAAAACCGCCTGTCCGGCGAAGAAACGCTGATTGAACATATCGAACAACAAATCCATATCGAACTCGACACACCGCAGGAACAATTTATTGCCCTGACCCTAATGGAAGGGTTGGAGGATACCGGCTATTTCACCGGTGACATTGCCGCCATGGCCAAGCGCCTCAACGCAAAAGAAAAAGACATTCTGGCCGTGTTAAAACAATGCCAGACATTCAGCCCAGCCGGCGTATTTGCCCGCAATTTACAGGAATGTTTACGCATCCAGATTGAAGACCGCGGCGAACTGACACCAAAAATGGCTCTAGTGCTGGATAATCTCGATTTTGTCGGCCGCCATGATTTGGCCGGTATGGCTAAGGCCTGTAAGCTGAAACCCGATGAGCTGAAGGATGCCTTGGGACTTATCCGTACGCTAAATCCCAAACCGGCCTTGGAGTTTGCCCACTTTACCTCGCAAACCGTGGTTCCTGACGTTCTGGTGCGTAAAAATACCGATAAAACCTCGCCCGACACGTGGATTGTCGAAATTAACCCCGACACCCTGCCCCGCGCTTTGGTAAACCAGCGCTATATCGCCATGGTTTCCTCGCAAAAGCTCAAAGGCGACGACAAAAAATACGTGACCGAGAAAATCAATTCAGCCAATTGGCTGGTACGCGCCATGGATCAGCGGCGCCAGACCATCCTGAAAGTCGGGGCGGAGATTGTTAAACAGCAGGAAGCCTTTATGAATTACGGTATTGAATATCTGCGCCCGCTGGTCTTACGCGATATTGCCTCGACCATCGACATGCACGAAAGTACCGTATCGCGTGTGACCACTGGTAAGTATATCAATACACCGCGCGGCGTGTATGAAATGAAATTTTTCTTCTCCAGCGGCGTTGGCGGTGGTGCCGGTTCGATGGAATTTGCTGCCGAGGCCGTCAAGGCGCGTATCAAAGACCTAATCGACAAGGAAAACCCCAAGAAAATCCTGTCCGATGACAAGCTGGTCTCTTTGCTGAAGGATGAAGGAATCGATATTGCCCGCCGCACGGTGGCCAAATACCGCGAGGCCATGAATATCGGCTCGTCCGTAGAACGCCGCCGCGCCAAGAATATTGCGTCTTAATACCCTATTTTATTGATTTTTGTGATTTTCCCCGCTGTTTTTCCTTGAATTTACCGTCAAGGTGGGCTATCTCTAGTGTCCAGTTTTTTACGGTTTGCTAAGGTAAATCCCGTATAATGACAGATAGTCGAAACGATGGAGAGTTGACGCAATTTTTCCCCGATTCTGTACTATTTGACCTTTGATAGGCCGTAATTTCAAACTGACCCGAGAAAATTGGTTCGGTCAGGTTGGAAATTGTACTAATGTTTAATAATGAATAACAAAAGAAAAGGTTTATAACCATGCAAATTCAAGTTCGCGGAAACCATATGGATGTCGGTAATGCTTTTACCCAATATATTGAAGAGCAATTGACCGGCGCCTGTGAAAAATACTTCAGCCACGCCGTCAGTGCTCAGGTTTCCATGCAACCCGACAGCCACAGCCACTATAAATCCGATATTCTGATTTCGGTTGGTAACGGCATCGTCATGCAAGCCAGCGCCGTTGAAAGCGAGCCCTACGCCTCGTTCGATGCTTCATTGGAAAAAATCGGCCGTCAACTGCGCAAATACAAAGACCGCTTGCAAGACCACCACACCCGCATGTTGGCTAATGAAAACCAACCGCTTCCGGCGGCTCAATACGTTATCGAAGCGGAAAAAGATGATGCTGCCCCGACAACAGATGAGCCGGTTATCATTGCTGAAATGCAAACATCCATCGATACCCTAAGCGTATCCGAAGCCGTAATGCGTATGGATTTGGCCGGCGTCAACGCGATGCTGTTCCGCAACCGTACACATAACGGTTTGAACATGGTATACCGCCGTAATGACGGTAATATCGGATGGATTGACCCCGAGGGAAATAACAAGTAATATACAAAAATATTGCAACGATAAAACGCCTTGCCATCCCAAAATGTTAAGGCGTTTTGTCCGAGTGATAAAGCGTAACAAACCGAGGTGAATTACAATGCTTAAGGCCGATACTGTTCTGTGCGATTTCAAAGCGGGCAGTAAAAGACAGGCTCTGCAAAAGATTGCAGAAAACCTGGCAAAAGTTACAGGTGGCGACGAGCGCCTTATCTTTGAAAAACTGTTTGAACGTGAGAAACTGGGCTCTACCGGCATGGGTGACGGCACAGCTATTCCGCATGCCCGTCTGGCCAATATTGACCGGATTTACACCCTGTTTGCCCGTACCGAGCAACCGCTGGATTTTGAATCCGTTGACGACCAGCCCGTTGATTTGATTTGTGCCCTTCTTGCTCCGCAAAACGCCGGTGCCGACCATTTGCGTGCTCTGGCTCGTGTTTCGCGTATCCTACGGGATAAAAGCATGTGCAAAAAAATCCGCGGTGCAAAAAACGACGATGCAATTACCTCGCTTCTGCTGAATTTTGATGCATCGGGAGAAGCGGCGTAAGCACCAAACCAAACCATATTTGTAAAGAGCGCGCCCTAACCCGGCGCGTTTTTTATGCCTACATTAACTCATTGACATAATAAAACACAAACTCTATAAAAAAGAGGCATTTGATAATTGATACGAGGTAAACCATGCGAACAGTCCTGAAAACCAGAGCTGATTATATCTATAATCTTTCATATCTGACATCAAAGGAAACTCTGGATAAAAAACTGTATCCCACCCTTTGCGGCATTCATGCAGAACCGCACCCTGAAAAAGGGGCATTCATTGTTGCTCATAATAAATATGCCATGGGCATCTTTTATGATGAAGCCGCAAAAATTACCCGCCCCATAACAATTCTACCGTCAAAAGATCTTCTTTCTACTTGTAAAACGGACAGCAATGGCAATGCGTCTTTTTTTGTTCTGGAAGATTTCCTTGAAAATGGAAGAACCGTGTTTGCTGTGTCGTCGTCTTCTGAGACTAATCAATCATCTTCATTTAAAATTACACAAGAAGCGTCGGAGGAAATTAAGGGATACACCATTAGTCCCAAGAGCCTTCTGGATAAGTCATACCCAGAATGGATGTCTCCCTCCAGACTTGGAATTGTTTACGATGCAAATCATGATATTCAGAGTCAAGCAGATAACGTTTCATTAGATATTTCACTGCTCCAACTGTTCAAATTTGGAAAGAAAGAGCAACATGTAAATATTTTTCCAACCTCCCCTACTGTCTCACGTATTACTTTGGCCGACTATCAAAATTTTGTGGGAGTGCTCTCCGGCATTGTTTCTGAGAGATATCCCAATCTGAAAAGTCCGGAACGTAAGTGGCTGGACTTGCATTTATAATTCATATTCCTTGCCGATTTCTGGCAAAATAAACGGCATGGATTTCTGAGCAAATAAGTCCAGTGTTGCGGCATGGTCGATTTCAATATAGCCGAACGTATCAAAATGCAAGCCGAATACCTGACCGGCCTTCACCCATTGTGCGGCTGTGACCGCTTCGACAGCGCCCATGGTGAAATTATCCCCAATGCACAAAAACGCCGTATCAATCGTATTCATTTCACCGAAGATTTTCATGTCCATGGTCAGCGCCGTATCACCGGAAACATAGATGCAATCATCGTTGCTAGTGATAATGAAGCCGCCCGGATTACCGCCATAGCTGCCATCCGGCATGGATGAAGAATGAACCGCGTTCACATACTGGACGGTGCCGAAGTCAAACTCCCACCGGCCGCCATGATTCATCGGATGTCCTTTGTCATACCCTTGGCTTGCGAACCAGTTGATAACCTCAAAATTTGACACCAATGTTGCGCCGCTTTGTTGCGCAATCTGCAGCACATCGGCAACATGATCGGCATGACCATGCGTAATCAGGATATAATCCGGATTAATGGATGCTATATCAATATGTCTGGCTTTCTCATTCCCCGAAATAAAAGGGTCAAATAAAACCGTTTTTCCTTTTAGCTCGACTGAAAAACAGGAATGTCCGTAATAGATTGTCTTCATAATGAAATCCTTGGTTTCTAGTGTAAAGGAACCGCGCGCAAATCGTTATAGCCGATGGTCGAAAGAGCATGCTGGTAATTGTCCAATGTGGCCAGAACAGTCCCGTCCGCTGCACAAATTTGATAGACTTCTTCATCATCCTCTACCGTTGGACGGACATAAGCAACATCGGCCATACCCAATATCAGCAAGTCACCCGGGGACATATGACGCAACGCTTCTCCCGCACCATCAATAAGCGGAAAAGAATAGGCAAACTCGTCATCCTCGCCATAATTATTATTGTTTTCGCTATCACCCATTAAAACTTTTCCTATTTGTCAGCGCTTTGATTATCAATGGCAAGCGTGTTGTTCTTTTTGTCCTTGCTGCTTTGAATTTTAATCTTACGCACGTCTTTTTCCGGCAGAATACGCACCATATCAATGTGGAGCAGGCCGTTATCCATAGTCGCCCCAGTTATTTCAATATCGTCAGACAGCACAAAGGTACGTTGGAACTGGCGCGAGGCAATACCACGGTGTAAAAAAACGCGCTCTGCGCCTTCTTCTTGCTCTGCCTGTTTGCCGCGAATGACCAATTGATGATCTTCAACGTTCACCGACAAGTCCTCTTCCGCGAATCCGGCCACAGCCAGCGTAATACGAAGGCGGGTTTCACCTATCTGTTCAATATTGTATGGCGGATAGCCGCCACCTGACGCTGCCGATTTGGCAATCCTGTCCAAGGTGCGCTCAATGTCATCAAATCCCAATAATAGCGGACTGTCAAAAAGTGATAAACGGGTCATTAAAACTCCTCCAAACGATTAACGAGCGAGATTTACAGTGGCAGCGACCATCTTCAGGATGCGTCAAAAGCCATTTCATGCCTATGACTATAAGATAGTTTTCTTTATCGGGCAAGCAAGGCATAAAAAAAAGACAGCCTGAAACAGACTGTCTTTTTTGTTGTATTTCAAATATTAGGCGTTCAGACCAACTGCATTCAGGTCTTCACAAGCCTGTTTCAAACGGGCGATAAAGGTTTTTT
>QKJH01000195.1 GCA_003250865.1 Alphaproteobacteria bacterium
GATTAAATGCCGACGGTTCAAATATACAAAGTAAGCTTTCCCAAAAATCAAAGAAAATCTTTCTTGAATATCTTGAATATGGCTATGATTTGGGAAAACGCGTAGAAGGATCAGCGTTAACGTTTAAAGATAAAGTCAAAACGATTAAACGTCAGGAAAATGAGCGTAAAGATATTGCCTTACCCATCAAAGCGCTCCAAGATTCGAAAATTGAGCTGACAGCAAGCGATTCCATAAAAACAAGAATAGAAGCCAATGGAATGAAAATCGAATTGAACTAAACGACAACAAATTACGTGATTCTTGATTTTTTAATATTTTTTATGTAAACTATAGAAAAATTAGACGACACACATGTGGAGCATACGACCATGGCACTTATAAACAAACAAAAAGTACAGGATTTTAAACGCGCAGCGATTGTTATGGGCGTTGGATTGCTCTTTATGGCACAGACGGCATTTTCTCAAAACAAGCCGGTAGACGAATCGGTCCTGAACGTTATTAAAAATGAACAGGCCGTCAAAGATGCCCAAACCCGTTATAACCAATACAAGGCAGATCGTGATTATATTGACCAAAACCGCGCCCTTGTTAACAAGCTCTCGGCAGAAGAACAAAGCTATTTTAAAAACCTGTTCGTAAAAGGCCAACATAACACCGATAATGCCGTTTTGGCTGCCAGCGAACTGGCAAACCACCTGCGTGACAATCACGATAAAATCAAAAACAGCAAGAACAAGCCCGACCAACATCTTAGCCTTGCCATTAACACGTACGGCAAAAATGCATCCCGTAAGCTGTTTAACGAAGTCGGCGACGCAAAAGCAACTTATACCGTTACGGCGAAAGAGTTGGACGATGTACAGCAAAAAAAATTGCAAGCTCTGCTTGATGGCGGTAAATCTCCCGATGACATTATCAAAGAAAACGAGCAGTTGAGAAAACAGGCTGAGCTGGCTCAAGCTTTAACGCCTGAAATCCAGAATTGGTCGGCCGTCATGGATGAACTGTACAACGCGCAATACATGGATCACCTACCGCCGGCCTATGCCCAAGATAAACTTAATGACCTCACACAGATTACCCCGAAAAACTCTGAAAAGCAGCTGGGTAATCTTGTCGGTATTATCGGCGGCGCGGGTAACCTGTCGGACGAACTGACACAGCGCCCGATTACCAATTTGGAACTGAGAAAACACGCCATTGGTACTGTAGCGGTCTATCTTGAAGAGCTGGAAGCCCTAAAACAGGGAAAACAGCTTACCGAAACCGAAAAAGACAATGTTTACAACAAATATGTCGCTGATTCCTATGACTATGATGTTGAAGTTATCAAACAGTTCCGCGAAGAATTACAAGCTGAAAAAGCCTTTGTCGATACAACATCTGACTATCGCGCATTAGCCGTTTATCTATCACCTGAAACCGTTGACCAGATGGTTCAACTGGAGCAGTCTATTGATGATTTAAACGAAGCAATTGAACAGGAAACTGACGACCAATTAAAAGAGAGCCTTACACAAAAACGTAGTGATCTTCAAAATGCTTTCGACAAAAATGACAAGGCTATTGAAAAGAAAGTGGAAAAGAATCGTAAAAAGATTGTGGGCCACATCTCCAATTTGTACACCGCTGCGGTTATTGAACAGGGGTTATACGAACAAGCCAAAGCCGGCAAGCAAGTTGATAGCCAAACCATGGCCGAGTTCACGCAAAACAAAAGCCATATTCAAAGCGGAAACTCATCCCTTTCTCAACAGGATTGGCAAAACTACAATACATCCAAAATGGTTTATATGGCTACAGCGGCAAATAACGACAACAATAACAACATTATTGAGAACACCCATAAACGCAGCTATGACCGAAGCCATTACAACAAAGGACTTACAGCTTATGGCACTTATAGCAACAGCAGCTATCGTACAGGCTATAATAAAAGTTCCTATACGCATAACGGACACACTGGGTCAAGGTCCCACTCTCGTGGATACGCCGGTATTTCAACCCACGCCTATGGCGGTCGTGGAGAAAAAACATACAACGTCCGCGTTGGTGCCAGCTACTCCATACAGACACGTGGCTCCGGTCTTCCGGGATTGCGTGACTTCCTGTTGAAGTGGTAATTCTATTTCTTAATAATAAAAACACCCTCTTGGCTTATCGGTAAAAAACGCTATTCTTAGCGCATGACCGATAAGCCGTTTTCACATGATGAAGATAACCGTTTTTCCGCACGCGTCGGGCGCTATGCCCGCACGTCCGTGTCCATGGCCAATATTGCCGCAACACTGGCGGGCGGCAAACTGTCCAACAACCCCGATGACAAACAGGTGCGCGCGCAAGATGTTAAAAAGATACTGGGCAGCCTGCGCGGCCCCTTGATGAAAGTGGCACAGCTTTTGGCAACCATTCCCGAAGCCCTGCCTCCCGAATATGCGCAGGAGCTGGCGCAACTGCAATCCAATGCACCGCCCATGGGCTGGCCGTTCGTCCGCCGCCGCATGGTGACGGAACTGGGAGCCAACTGGCAATCGAATTTCACTGATTTCAGTAAATCTGCTGTTGCCGCCGCCTCGCTCGGTCAAGTGCACAAGGCAACGCTCGCAAGCGGGGAAACACTCGCCTGTAAGTTGCAATATCCCGACATGGCCTCGGTCATTGCCGCCGATGTCAGTCAACTGACACTGTTGCTGTCCTTGTTTGAAAAATACGATAAATCCGTCAATACTACCCTGGTTATCGAGGAAATCACCCAGCGCCTGAATGAAGAGCTAGATTACAAACGCGAAGCCGTAAACACGCGGCTTTACGGTGATATGCTGGCAAAAGAGAAAGCCGTGCATGTTCCCACTATTCATGACGAACTATCGACCGGCCGTCTGCTAACCTCGCAATGGATGGACGGCAAACCAATTTTATCCTTTAAGGATGCCACAATTGAACAGCGTAATGAAATCGCCCTTAACCTGTTTCGAGCATGGTATGTGCCGTTCTATCATTACGGCGTCATCCATGGCGACCCGCATCTGGGCAATTATTCCATCCGCGAAGATAACAGCATCAACCTGTTAGATTACGGCTGTATCCGTATTTTTCCCCCCGAATTTGTCAAAGGGGTTATCGACTTATATTCCGGTCTGTCCAATGATGACCGAGATTTGATTGTTCATGCCTTTGAAACATGGGGTTTTACCGGACTTTCCAATGAAATAATTGATACTTTGACCCTGTGGGCGCGGTTTTTATACGGCCCGCTATTGGAAAATAAAAAACGCATCATCGGCAAGGCCAAAGGTGGCATTTACGGCCGCGAACTGGCACGTGAAGTTCATCACAAGCTGCGCGAACATGGCGGCATCACCATCCCGCGCGAATTCGTCTTTATGGACAGGGCGGCACTGGGGCTAGGTTCGGTCTTTATCCATCTGCAAGCCGAGATTAACTGGCACGAATTATTCCATTCCCTGATACAGGATTTCTCACTTGAAAAACTGGCCGCGCGACAAAATGCCCTGCTTGCAAAATACAACCTGACACGATAGAATAAGGCTTGCAATTTAAGGCAAAAACCTTATAATATACATAATACAAGAATTATAACGGGTGCAGTGGCAGATAATGCAAGATACGATTAATTACATTGCCGATGATACCAAGCAAGAGGTTGCTCTTCCTGTTGAGACAGGAGAACAAAGCCCTATGGCCGCCATCATGCGTGCCCGTTTTATCCGTGATTATCCCAATGTTATTGGCTATCTGAAAGATGATAAAGGTCACCTTCTCGGCCTGACAACCGATAAAGCCTTTACCACTGACGACATGCCAGACGGCTGGCTTTTTGATGAGAATAATAACACTGTGATTGTCCCCAACTTGAAAACACAAACCGGGCAATCCGACTACGATAAGTTTAACCGCATTGCCGATATGGATATTCCTGTCAAAGCAGGTGGTTTTACCCCTAATGCCGGTGATTTGACTACCCAAACCACTACCCCCCGCCCGACCACTACCGGTCGCGGTGACAATCCGGCATTAAAGAAAACCTGAAATTGATAAAAACTTTTGTTCATTAAATGCCGACTTTTCATCCAAAAGCCGGCATTTTGCTTATATAGCCCTTGACGGCACACATGGACAAGGTCATAGTCATTTTCAGGAAAACATTGACTTAACAAAGAAAGGAAAACAAGACAATGTCAAACCCCGCTCACGATAACAACATGATTACGGTCACACTTCCAGACGGATCAAAGCGTGAGTACACTACCGGCACCACCGGTGGCGACATTGCCTATTCCATTGGCGAGAGGCTGGGCAAGGCCGCGCTTGCCGTTAAGGTCAATGACAAAATCATCGATTTGAACCGCCCTATTACGGGGGATGCGGATGTGGCTATCATTACCCTGAAATCGGATGAGGGGCTGGAGCTTATCCGCCATGATGCTGCCCACGTCATGGCTGAAGCGGTGCAGGAACTGTTCCCCGGAACACAGGTAACCATTGGCCCGGCGATTGAAAACGGTTTTTATTACGATTTTGCCCGTGAACAACCGTTCACCGACAGCGACTTCGAAGCTATCGAAAACAAAATGCGCGAGATTATCAAACGCGACGAACCCTTCACCCGCGAGGAATGGAGCCGCGAAGACGCCATTAAGTTTTTCAAAGACAAAGGTGAAGAATTCAAAGTCGAATTGATTCAGGATTTGCCCAAAGATGAAATCCTGTCAATCTACAAACAGGGCGAATGGACGGATTTGTGCCGCGGCCCCCACCTGCCCTCCACCGGCAAGGTCGGCACGGCCTTTAAACTGATGAAAGTTGCCGGTGCCTATTGGCGCGGCGATTCAAACCGCCCGATGTTGCAACGGATTTATGGCACCGTCTGGCGCGATAAAAAGGAGCTCGACGCCTATTTACACCTGTTGGAAGAAGCCGAAAAACGCGACCACCGCCGTCTGGGGCAGGAACTGGAATTGTTCCATCTTCAGGAAGAAGCAGCCGGTAGCGTATTCTGGCATCCCAAAGGCTGGACGCTGTATCGTCAGGTTGAAAACTATGTCCGTAACCAAATCAGTGCAGCCGGTTATGTCGAAGTCAAAACCCCACAACTGATTGACCGTAAATTGTGGGAAAAATCCGGACACTGGGACAAATTCCGCAAGAACATGTTCATTATCAAGGATTCGGACAACAGCGAACTGGAAGATCACGAAAGCACCTGCAGCTGTGGTTGCCACGGCGCAAAAGACAAGAACGAAGACAATGTCCGTTACTTGGCCGTAAAACCGATGAATTGCCCCGCACATGTTCAGATTTTCAAACAGGGAACAAAAAGCTATCGTGACCTGCCCTTGCGCATGGCCGAATTCGGCTGTTGTCACCGCAATGAACCGTCGGGCGCTTTGCACGGCATCATGCGGGTTCGCCAGATGGTTCAGGATGATGCGCACATTTTCTGTAGTGAAGACCAGATTATTTCCGAAACGAAAGAATTCTGTGCCTTGCTTTTAAAAATGTACAAGGATTTCGGCTTTGAAAATGTCGGCGTTAAAATCGCCACCCGCCCCGAGCTGCGTGCCGGTACCGATGAAACGTGGGACAAGGCGGAAAAAGGCCTGATTGAAGCCACAGAAGCCACCGGCCTGAGCTTTGATCTGGCAGAGGGCGAAGGCGCCTTTTACGGCCCGAAAATCGAGTTTCATTTAACGGATGCCATTGGCCGGACATGGCAGTGCGGCACCTTGCAATTGGACTTTGTTCTGCCCGAACGGCTGGATGCCGAATACACCGGAGAAGACGGCAACAAACACCGTCCGGTAATGCTTCACCGCGCCATTCTGGGCTCACTGGAACGCTTTATCGGCATCTTGATTGAGCACTACGCCGGTGCGTTTCCGGTATGGCTGGCACCGGTTCAGGCCGTGGTTGCCACCATCACCAACGAATTTGACGATTACGGCCAGCAGGTTGTCGATACGTTGAAAAAGCATGGTATCCGCGTTGAATCCGATCTTCGCAGTGAAAAAATCACCTACAAGGTACGCGAACATTCGCTGAAGAAAGTGCCATACATTTTGGCGGTCGGCGGCAAAGAAAAGGAAACCAATTCTGTTGCCGTACGTACGTTCGGTTCGGAAGGACAAAAGGTCATGGGACTAGACGAATTTATTGCCATGATAACTGACCAGGCAAAAATGCCGGCCTAAAGAACGGATAAGTAAGTGAAATTAATCTTGAATTAAATTTCGTAATCTACTATATACCCATTGAAATAATGGGTATATAACCCTTATAACGCTATTAACAACAACGATGGAGAGACGACCATTTCTAAATTACCGCCGCAACGAAGCAAGGACGATACCCGTATTAATGACGCTATTCGTACTAAAGAAGTAAGATTAATTGATGAAAACGGTGAAATGGTTGGCGTAGTGTCCCCACAGGAAGCCTTGGCAAAAGCACAGGATGTCGGCTTGGATTTGGTCGAAGTATCGCCCAACGCCACCCCGCCTGTCTGCAAAATACTCGACTATGGCAAGTACAAATACCAAATGCAGAAAAAGGCCAACGAAGCCCGCAAAAAACAGAAAATTGTCGAGGTTAAGGAAGTAAAAATCCGCCCCGGTATTGATACGCATGATTTTGACATCAAAATGAAGAACGTTTTCCGTTTTCTGGATGATGGCGACAAAGTCAAAATTTCGATGCGTTTTCGCGGTCGTGAAATGGAGCACCAACATTTGGGTATGGAACTGTACGATAAAGTCAAGGAATTGGTTGCCGACAAAGCAAAAATTGAAAATGATGCCAAAATGGAAGGTCGTCAGGCCATTATGATTATTGCACCGATTGCCTCTTAAGAAAATAATTTCATTCATGAAACAAGAAAGCCTTTTTAGTTTTTTAAAAAGGCTTTTTTTATGGTTTT
>QKJH01000008.1 GCA_003250865.1 Alphaproteobacteria bacterium
AAGAAAACGTCATCAGCATCTTCAATCAAGGGAAGGAAAAAGCCGATAACGTACTTTCTAAAAAGCAAGAAGAAACCGTTTCGGTTACCGATACCACCTTTGTCAAAAGCGATTTGGCCAATGCTATCGACAATACACGTTTAAAAGAACGCCACTCCAAAGAACATATCACCGAGGCAGCGGCAAAAGACGTCATTGCCCACATGGAGAACACCGTCATTCACGAAGAATATGCCCCTTATACCTATGGTGAGCTTCGAGCCCAAAACGGCGGCGATCTGAACAAAACAGCCGCAGCCATCGTTTCCCTGACCGAACGCCCTGCCGGTGCTTCAATTGAGCAGGCGAAAGTTGCCGATACCCTTTATGAAACATTCAAAGAGCATTTCCATACACGCAATGCCCGTTTCCAGAAATCTTTTGTGGCCGGTACGGTACGTCCCGATGTAAAGAAGGGCGCCGAGCAAGCATCAGCCTTCATAAAACAACTCAACACCCCCTCCCAACTGGCTGCCATTATGCCCGAAGAAATCATTCTATCGGCATTGAATACACCGGAACATATCCGTGAGATGACCGACGAAACAACAACAGAAAACGATCATGTTGCCAGTCTTGAACGTCTTGTCGGCTTTGCATCGGTTGATTTGGGAGCCGGCGATGCACAAAAGCTTTTCCGCCTGGTTCTGGATGGAAAAAGCAATGATAAGCTAAGCGAACATTTTAAATACCCCACTGCCATTGCCAACAACATTGTTATGCCATACGACCATAACAATCAGTTGAAACCGCAGGATATTACGGTGGGCACCCTCGCCAATATGGAGATTGCCAAATACATCATGGCCAATGCCGGCGTGGAAGAAGAAAACAAACTCTTCATCCTGAAAGAAAATGTCATCCTTCAAACAAAAGAGGAAAAGCAAGAGCAACAACCGGTTATCCAGACCTTACCAACTGCCCCCGAAGTCATAGAAGAGACCAACTGGGAAGATAAAATCAAATTCAGCAACCTTATGGTTTTGGCATCTACCGAGCAAAATTTGCACATCCACACAGACGATGGCACACTCGGCAACATCGCCTCTCCCATGATGATAGGTGCACGCTTTACAACCGGAAACCTGAAAAAAGCTTACGAGAATAACACAACGGTTAATAAGCAGCTTGAACTGACCGCAAAGCTAGCCATGGGAGGTCTCTACTCGCAAGAGGGTGGGTTTAATACCCAAAGCTATTCCCCTTCGGTCAGCGGACAATCTGTAAGCTTGTTCCAATTGCAAGCCGCTTACTTGACGGGAGCCAACAGTTTTTATGCCCGATATTCCCACCTTACCAACAATCAGGGCGGACAAAGTCTTGCCATTGAGCAAGGAGGAAACGGTTTTACAACCGTTGGATATAATGCCAATATCCTTAATGCAGTGACCCGTAACGGCAACCAATATAGCCTGAACACGGGCATTGAACACACACGCTCGAAGGTCAGCAATCCAACAACGAATGTAACGATGAACATTCACAGCACCGTCAACCACGATAAAGGCATGCTGAAATATCTGAACGGTACAACGGTTGATTTTGGCGGCAAACTCTATACCGACGGTGCTGGCCAGTTCAATTTTACCGTGGGCATTCCGTTGGGTAAAAAGAACCGTCGTACCGTTGAAATGAATCGTCACGGACGCATATTGACAGACAGCCACGACGGTAACGCTCTGGGTATTGCCGGACGAGCCGCGTTATTGCACCGAAAACTATAGGACTGTAATTTCAATTACTTATCCTTGACTTTTACGGAAAACATTATATAAACCGTGTATAAAATTATACATAAACAGTATGGAGTCCCTTATGTTCAAACTATGGAAAAACCTCAATAATGATTTAAAGGCAAAATTCGTGACATTGTCCGTTATTGCCATGATGCTGCCGATTTTAAGCAACGCGCAAGAAGCAGAAAACAACCCAAAATCCGTTGCCCCGCAAGACAGCATCAAGAACCTGCCCTCATGGACAACCGAGCTGGATTCCATCCAGACCACCAAGCCCAATACAATCGGTTATAACGAGTATATCAATGACGTCATGCTTGAACGCGGTTATGCCACCAATCTGTCAAACGGCTTTACCCAAATTGCCGCATTGGAATTGTTGCGCAATAGCTCTCTTATCGGTGAAAATCAAACCTATGATGCCATCATGGCAGAAGCCGGCAATGACGAGAAGCAGGCCATCAAGAATTTGCGCTTAAAAGTACTGGATGACAAAGCTTTTGGCGAAAAAGCCTATGAAGATTTGATGGCCATTCATCACATTTATCTCAACAATAACGGCTCAACCAAGCTATTCAACGCCGATTTGAAAAAAGGCGATGCCGGAACGATTAAACAATCGTGGGAATCAAAGAGCGAACTGGACAAGTATTTGCCGGCCAATCTGGTATTAAAACAACTGGGTAACTCGGACAATATCTCCAAACTTATCAATGATGACAAACTTCATTCCGACGAGCTGGATGGCGATAATCTTTTGGGTACGATGGCCACCCATATCGGCCCGACAGGTACAAAGAAATTGTTGACCTTGGTTGAAACAGGCCACAGCAAAGACAAACTCAACACGCATTATGAACAAAGCTGGGTCAATGTCCTGATTGACAAGTGCGGCGCTATCCCGTACGGCCACCTTATCGGTGAAGAAGGCATTGAAGATTTGAAGGAAAACATCTCTGTTGGCGGATTTTTCAATCTTTTAACGCTCTATCACCTGACGGATCAAGAAGTCCCGCTGGATGTTCCGGAACCTCCGGAACACGACGCCGAGTATTATACAAAGGTTTTCTACCTGAGCAACAGCTTCAATTTTGTGCGTAATACCGAAGAAAAAACATCCATCAATGTTGGGGTCAAACCGTTTGTCGAGGCAAATAGCCGTTATACCTATAACAAAGACGACTATTTTATCGCCGACCGCGAAAATAATGATAATGCTACCCGCCGCAACACAGCCTTTGCCGGCGTTGAATGGCGTCTGGCCAATTTTGACAAGGAACAGGCGACCGGCAAACAATCGATTTTGTCCCTTTCCGGCAAGGCTGCTCTTGGTTTTGGGCGCACCAATGTTCAATATGATATGTCACAAGCCGACAAACAAAATGCGGCCGAGCGTTACGATGTGCAACCGGCTTTCTTTGACAATTTCCAAGATATAAGTGCCAACCACATCGCCACCCGCCTGTCGGGTCAAGTGAATATTGGGCCTGCCTATGTGAATGTTGAGCAAACAAGCTATTACACCACAGGTAGCGACAACATGACCAACAGTGAGAAGCATCTGGCACATAATACCCGCTATATTGACTACACGGCGGGTGTCAATGTACTACAACTTGAAACCGGAAAGGGCGATGTCGACATTTCGCTTTATGGCGGTTTCACCGACACCAATACAAGCCTGCGTAATAAAGGAGAATTGGCTCAGGATGGATCCAGCAGCCAAAGTCAGCCGAACCAATACCTAAGCAGCAACCCGCAAGCGGTTATGGAACATTTCAATGCCGGCACGTTGTCACGCGTATACGCATCGCAGAACATCTACGGACTGAACGTCGAGTATACCTCTAGCGATAGCCGCTGGGGTGGATTTGCCGGCTATTCCATCACAACGGACAATGCCCGCGGTGGCGGTGGCATGAAACCGTTGGTTAAAGACTGGGTTAGCGATGTAACCAGCCTGTCGGAAGGTCACGGCCAGTTTAACTTCGGCATTACCTATAGCTTGGGCAAAAAGACCGAAAAACGGACAGAAACCCATCACAGCTATGACCGCGAATACCATGCCATTGACGGTGAAAACGTGTATTCTTCCTCTAAACATACGGTTAGCCCGACAAAAGTGGAAGAAACAACACAAAGCGCGCCCTCCCATGTTAAGAAGCGTCGTCTTTTCCGCCTTAACTTGAAAAACCTGTTTGGCGGCGACAAAGAGAAAAAGGCGCAGCCTGTACAACAAACGGCATCACAACCGCAACCGGTTTATAACTGATACAACTTTTACAAGCTTTAGAATCAAAAACACCCTTTGCATTTTGCTCAGGGTGTTTTTTTTCGCTCAACTCACAAACGGCGAAAATCTTTACTGTGCAGCCTTGTATACATCGGAAATCAACTCAAGGTTACGGGCAATTTTTGGTTTGTCCGGCGCGATAACAAAAGCTTCGGAAATCAATTTCATTGCCGCATCCACCTTGTTCTGGTTAAACAGGTTCAGTGCCAGATTGTTCATGATAACGGCTTTGTCCTGATTCTCTTCCACTAGAGACAGAGCATCACGGAAGTGACGTTCCCCCTCATCCAGTTTTCCTTGCGCATCGGCAGCAATACCGGCAAGCTGGTAAAATTCATACGGCGCATAAAACGTAATAACGGGCTCGACCATCGGCTCAGCCTTTTCAATCGGAGCTTCGCTCGCCTCTTCTGTTGGTACAGAATCCGCACTTTCAGGAGGAACATAAGCCGCCCGTTGGCGAGCAATATCAGTTTCAATCCAATTCAGTGCCATATTTTCAGCCGCCGGATACATTCCGCCAGCCAGATAATCCTTGATATACTCAACGGCTATATCCTGATTATTCTGTAGCTTGGCAAAATGCGGCGACAGAACATCAATGGCCTTGGATGCATAACCGCTTTCACGCAGCGCTTTGGCATAGGCCAGAGCCACATCCGGCTCGTGCGAATAATCCTTGAACACATCGGCATAAACGGCTAATGCCTTTTCCTTGTTCTGGGCATTTTTGGCACGCATATCTGCATCCACCAGCATCTTTTTGATGGCTGTACGGCCTTCGGACAGCTCATACTGACCGTTCGGAGCACACGCCATAATGCCCGTACCAAGCATCAGAGCCATTACAACACATGTTATTTTGTTTTTTGTCATCTGCCTGTCCCTATCCTTGCTTACCTATTCGTTCCTGCCGGCCTGACCGGAAACCTCGACACAATTATCCTCGCAGTAATAGATGGTTTCTTCAGCACATCCGCCCGAAGAGCTACCGCCGCCCTCACCGCACACACGGTGAATACGAACATAATTTCCATCCGTTTCCGTTGACACCATTACCCGCGAATGGGCAATAACAGAGCCATCAACGCCAATGATTGAAAACTCGGTAACCCCCAGACTGCGCGGGACAATGACTGCCGTACGCGGTGTATCCAAAAATACGTTAATATAGCTGGTATCTCCTACTACGACGCTAGCAGCATCTTTGGCCAGAGTAAGTATTTGGGATTTACCGGGAGTAAGATACATTGTGCCTTTGACACGTGATGCCGTTTGCGATTTACGCATGGACGGTACGGCAATAGCCGTGCCGACCTCCGGCACCGATCGCACGTCATTTTTGCCCTGTTCAAAAGCTTTGCTCATTACAGCATTTAAATTCTGTGGAGCCCCTTGAGCCATGGCACTACCGACCATTCCCAGCGACAGGGCCATTCCCAAAGAAAAACAGCACACACGCCATGCTTTTTGCATTGTCATCACGTCACTCATATCGTTGTTTCAAACCGTATCTGAAGCGAAAGGTATACTCACACAAACCTTACCCATTATTACCTATTATGCGTAGGCAGTATTGAAATACCGTTAATTTTCTCCTCAATCCATTTAAACCTTGACTAAATTGTTAATAATATGTAAACTTTTATAAAAAACAACCGGGTGTGAATGCAATGCAGATTGACTTAAAATCGCATATCCAAAAAGCTAAATCCGTTTCGCACGGTGCCATTGACGGCATCCGCGGTTTTTTTACGCCTAATCGAAAGACTGCCATCAAAAACGGTGTCAAAGAGCTTTACAAAGCGACTGAGACGGTTCTAGACGTTATGGCTCACCCTCGCCGCTCTTACCGCAAAGCGCCTCTGATGGCCAAATTTGCCGTACTGACGGGTTCTTTATTGCTGGGACATCTGGGACTTCTTCAATTGAACAAGCAAGAACAAAAGAACAAGGCCAAAGACATTGTCAGAACCCATATCATGAGCGTTGACGGCACGGTGCAGGAAAACGACCTGTTATTGGAAAACGCCCGTTTGGCCAAGCGCAATTTCCAATCATTTATCCCTACCCTGACCGAACGCCAGGCTGACAGTCTGAAGGCGCAGGAGCAGCTTTCACTCTTTCTGGCCAACTCCATTGCCTATAAGAAGTTCATGGACATGAAACTGTTTCTTGAGGAAAACCCTGCCGAAGAAACCCCCAAAGAATGGAACGTTCTTCGTGATAGCATTGATGCCATGACTCGCCGCGGTCATGCCTATGGCGGTGCCGCCCTGAATAATCTTGAGGAATTTTCCAAGCTCACAAAAACCTATGTCGCCCCTGATTTCTATTTAAACGAGCAAGGGTTGCCCGTTGTCCATCTGGGACGGCAAAACGCTGTTCTGGCCAGCAGCTACGAATTGGGACAACAAGCCGTAGAGCTGGGCGAAAACATCGCCGACATTACCGCACAGGGCTTTGAGAATCTTTCGCAGTGGGTTCAGGAAAAACGTCAAAAAAAGGCTCTTAAGCAGGAGCTGAAATAACATGGCAAAGCATCCGGCGCTTCTTAATCAATTTAAAATTCTGGCGATTGCTCTTACGGCATGCAGCGTTCTGGGTGGTTGCATATCTTCGGATAATGATGCAGAAAAACAGGACAGACAAAACCACAAGAATAAACAGAAAAACATTACCGTGCTTCATGCCTTTATTGAAAAAGCTGCAACGATTGAAAAACGTGAGTTCAATGCCATCTCACTTGCCGGCGTATTTGGTGAATGCCATGCAACGTTAAAGAATCCCGCATCACCACTTTCACAAACCGAGGCC
>QKJH01000193.1 GCA_003250865.1 Alphaproteobacteria bacterium
GCTTGCCATAGAAACCACAGCCATTGTATTCCCCTTTGTCCTTTGTTGTCGAGTGTCATTTGTATCTTGTCGAATGAAAGAAAAACGATTCATTTGTTCCTCTTACGTTCTTATAAGAACAAAAATGGAACACACTGTCAACAACTTTTTTCAAAAGTAAATAGTAACGGCTTAATTGTCTTCCAAAACTTCCTTAACTTTTTCCGCTAACTGCTTCAAAGTAAAAGGCTTTGATAAAAAGTAAAATTCGCTATCAAATTCATCACGGAACCTGTCCTCGGTATAGCCCGACATAAAGATAACCGGAACATCGGGGTATTTTTCTTTGACGATTTTCGACAGCTGGATACCGTCCATGTTCGGCATAATCACATCGGTAACCAGAATATCAAATTGCAGCTTTTCCTTTTCCAGACGCTCAACCGCCAACTCGCCGCTGGCCGCTTCGAACACAGTATATCCTTTGTTTGCCAAAGCACGGGCGGAGAAAGCACGCACCGCATCTTCATCTTCAACCAGAAAGACGCGTGATGAGCCGGTTAAATCCTGACGGGTTTCCTCCACCTCTTTCTTGGCGGCAACCTTGACCAGTTCTTCGCTCATGCGCGGCAGATACATGGTAAAGCTTGTTCCTTTGCCCACTTTGGAATCCACAAAGATATGGCCTTCGGTTTGTTTGATAATCCCGTAAACCGTCGACAATCCAAGCCCTGTCCCTGCTCCGACTTCTTTGGTTGAAAAGAACGGGTCAAAGATACGCTCGATAATTTCCAGAGGAATGCCGCAGCCCGTATCCGACACCTCGATAACCACCCATTTGCCCGCCGGAAGCTCCTCAGTACCGACACGTTTAAGACGCTTGGTTTCCTGATTATAGGTTTTAATCGTCAACTGGCCGCCGCCATCCTTGGCCATGGCATCACGGGCATTAACCGCCAGATTAATCAGCACCTGCTCCATCTGACCCACGTCAATTTTGACCAGTCCCAAATCGCGTTCGTGATTGATTTTCAGCTCGATATTCGCACCAATCAGACGGCGGATAAGGTGCGAGACCTCGGTAATGACATCGGTAACATCCATTACCTTGGGCTGAAGCTGTTGCTGACGTGAAAAAGCCAAAAGCTGACGCACCAGATTAGCCGCACGGTTGGCATTTTGCTTAATCTGCATAATATCGCCAAAGGACGAATCGCCTGCCTTGTGCCGCATCAGCAACAGGTCACAAAAACCAATCATGGCCGTGAGCAAATTGTTGAAATCGTGCGCTACGCCGCCGGCCAATTGACCAACAGCCTGCATTTTCTGCGACTGGGTAAACTGTTTTTCCAAATTCTTTTGCGCCGTGATGTCGATAAAGTGTAAAACAATCCCCGTATCGCCCATAAAACGCCCGGCAAACAGCTGTGCCATGATGTTGTCAATGGATTCTTTGTCAGGATTGATAAATTCAACTTCGAGCGAAACGCTTTCTTTTTCACCGTTTTTAATGTTTTCAAAAGCCTCTTCCACCTTTTTGCGACAGCCTTGCGTCAACAGACTGACCAAATTCTGCCCAAGCATATGCTGGAACGGTAATTTGACCATATCGGAAAAAGCATCGTTACATTCGGTCAATCGCCCTTCACCATCCACCAGAGCAATACCCAGCGGAGCCTCTTCAAAAAAGCGTTGGAAGCGATCTTCGGATTGTTTAAGCGCCCGTTTCCACTCCCGCTCGGGCGTTAAGTCACGGATAACCGAGCGCGTGTAAAAACCATTCTTCCCTGCTTCGCCATCATTGACAACCGTGTGCAGCACCGAAGCCACAAACACGCGCCCATCGAGCCCAACCAGTTTCACCTCGCCGCGCTGAACACCTTCGTCATCGGCCTCGTCCAAAATATCGTACGGTTTACCACTTTGCGGCTTGTCCACCAGAAAATGCCACATCTGGTAATCGCCCGAGAGCAAGTCTTCCTCATCAGCAGCCAACCAGTTGCAAAACGTTTTATTGACGAAATTAAAACAGCCGCGATTATCCACGGAAAACAGCCCGATAGGCGCGTTATCCATCAAATCGGACAGACGCTTGCGCTCACTTTTCAATGTTTCTTCGTGCAGATGCGACACGGTCACATCGTCAATGCGCCAATGGATAAACCCTGTCCAATCTAAAATCGGCTGTGCCACCAGATTCATCCAGCCCTTACGCTCATCGCTGATGGTAAAAGGCAGCAAAACCTCGGCTCGGCGGCCTTTCTTGGCCATATCGACAAACTCATCAAACCGGGCAAGTGTTTTGTCGTCTTGCTTTAGAACCTTGCGCAGATCGTCAAGCTTATCTTTGAAAATTTCCAATGCCCAATCATGAAAAATACGATTGGAATAAATCACCCTATCTTTGGTGTCCGTAATAAAACGGCAGCCGCGCCCACCATTAAGAACCGACACCAGCAATGCCCGCCGCTTGTCATTATCATCCTTGACATTAATGATATTAAGGTTGGCCACCACCAACGCCACACCAAAAATCAGAAACAGCCCGCAGGCAATCCAAAATTCAATACGGCGGTAGCTGTCAACATCCACAGCAATTAAGAAACCGATGACGGTTGCGGCATAAAGCACGGCAATGGCCACTTCCCATGGCAACATCTGTTTGGAACGGAACTTTTCGGTCACATCGGCGGATTTGGTCAAATCCAATGTTTCAGAATCATGCTCTTGAGATTTTTTCACAGGCGTTTCAACCCTTTGGCTAAGCAACTATTACTAACGGCTCCTATTGTAACCCAGATGGACATGAATGCAATCCCCCATCTTGCGTTATCGTGGCCGTTTCAGCCCCATGACGTACGAGATGACCTTGGCCACGGCCTGATAATGTTCTTCGGGAATCTCTTCTTCCAGTTCAACCGTGGCAAACAGGGCGCGTGCCAAAGGCGGGTTTTCAACAATCGGAATTTTGTTTTCATTGGCCAGTTCACGAATACGCAAAGCCACAGCATCCTGTCCTTTTGCCAAACAGACCGGAGCATTCATCGTATCCATTTTATATTCCAACGCTATCGCATAATGGGTCGGGTTGGTAATAACCACATCCGCTCTCGGGACGTTTTGCATCATACGCTCACGCGCCTTTTGAATGCGCAGGCTTTTCAGTTTGGCCTTGACTTTCGGATCCCCTTCGGTCTGGCGGTATTCGTCCTTAATCTCCTGCTTACTCATTTTCAGCTTCTTAATCCACTGATAACGCTGATACATAAAATCCAGAATAGCCAAGAAGAAAAAGACAAACAGTATAAATGCCATAAAAATCAGAAAATTGCGCCGTATAATCTCCAGCATGGCAACCATGGTAATACCGATATATTCTTCACCATGGACAATAATCGGCTTTATCACCACGTAGGAAATCGCTCCGACAATGACCAGCTTTACCAACCCTTTTAAAGTCTCAACAATGCCTTGTAATCCAAACAGACGTTTTATCCCCTTCATCGGAGAAATTTTGTCGGGATTGGGAATCAAGGTTTGCCCCGTCATGATAAAACCCGTCTGTATCACACTGGAAACAATCCCAACCAGCATCAAAAAAGCCAACGGTAAAATCAGAATTTTGGCAATCTGGATGACAACACCAATCATCACCTGCCCCAACGCATGCATATCCGTTGGAATGGCATGCGGCATGGCAATAAATACCCGAAGCGTTTCCAGAATATTCACGGCAATATAGCCGCTCATCATCGCTGCCAACAATGTTGCCGCAGCCAAGGACATAAAATTCGTTACCTCTTTGGACGAAGCAACGTTTCCCTGCTCTTTGGCTTCGCGAAGCCGTTTGGGGGTTGGGTCCTCGGTTTTCTGGCTGTCATCGGTATCCGACATGACGAATTATGCCCTTTTTGTTTCCTATATGAATATAGTCACAGTACAACCTGTGCTCTTTTCGGTCAAACGCGTTTTAACCGAACATGCCGATAAAATAGCCTTCAAACCGGTTGATAAAATAGAACAGACACATGGAGATTGTGGCGTAAATTGTGATTACCCCGACCATCACCTGTATCGGGATTCCCAAAAAGAAAACCTGAATTTGCGGAATAAGGCGGGCAATCACACCCAAAGCCAACTGCATGGCAAAAGAAATAATGATAAAAGGAGCCGAAAATTCCAATGCAATGATAAAGCTCTCATTGACGGCATCTGCCACAGAAACCGCAAAATCATTGATAATAATATCATCCATAGGTGGAAACAGCGAATAGCTGTGATATACGCCGGCAATCAGAATATGATGGATATTCATAGTGAACATCAATACCGCTGCCGCCATGGTAATTACAGCAGCAACAACCGTACTTTGCTCGGACATCTGGGGATTGAACATCGACGCATTGGCCAAAGACATTTTGTATGAAATCACCATACCGGCCGTATTCAGAGCACTGAAAATCGCCCGCGCTATCAATCCGATAAACGCACCGATAAGCACTTCCTTGCACAAAAGCAAAGTCAAAAGAGCGGTTGAATCGGGCATTTGTCCAACAAGAGGCCAAACCACAGGTGTAAAGACCAGAGAAAAACCCAGTGCAATCAACAGGCGGATATTGGTTGGAATAACCCTGTCCCCCAACAGCGGCATCATCATGAACGCCGCACCAATACGTGTGAATACAATCAGAAATGCATAGATATTGCCAGATATGAGTGCCTGTATCTCGCTCATCATACCCTATCCTACATTGATTATAAGGCCGGCCAGCTTTTCGGTAAAATCAATCAGATTAATGGTAATCCACGGCAAAAGGAAAAACAGCGTTGCAAAAATGGTCAGGATCTTTGGAATAAAAGTCAGGGTCATTTCCTGAATTTGGGTCAAGGCCTGAAACAACGCAATCAGAATACCGACAACCAAGCCGGCAACCATCACGGGACCGCCCAGCTTGATAATCATCCACAGGGTTTCGCGGGTCAAATCAATAATTTCTTCGTTTTCCATTCGCGTCCACTGCCTTGGTTATACGAAAGTAAAGCCTACGCCACTCAGACTAGCGTATTTTATGACGAAATGCCAGTAGGGAATTGTGCGGTAAGGATTAAATCGGCATTTGCATGATGCGTTGATAGGCATCAATGATTTTATCGCGTACGGCAATCACAGTTTGCAACGTCATCTCGGCGTCATTGACGGCTTGAACCACATCGGTCATCGAGGCTTTGCCCATCACGGCCTGTGCCGATACTTTTTCACTTTTATACTGGGTATCAACAGCTTGATCCAACCCGGCACGCAACAAAGCGCCAAAGCCGCTTTCATCGGTCTTGCCTGTCTTGTCATTACCGGAAAGACCGCCAACACCCGCGTTGTTCGACACGCGGTTATAGGCAGAGATTGCATCATTGATATTCATATTGACCATCATTTGACCCTTTCATGGTTCCAGTATAACGGATAAATCCTTATTGTGTTCTTAAAAGTTCAATGGTTTTCATCATCATCTGGCGTGACAGCTCAATGGCACCGACATTGGCCTCGTACGAACGTTGTGCTTCGCGCATATCCATCATTTCAATCAACGGATTGACATTGGGCAAGCGGACATTGCCGTTGGCATCTGCTGCCGGATGATGCGGATCGTACTTCATACGAAAATCGGAGCTATCTTTTTTAATGCGATCAACACTTACTGTATCAACACCCAGTTCTTTGTCCAGCGTGTTTTTAAATGTCACAACTTTGCGACGATACGGTTCTTCGTTCGGTGTCCCCGGAGCAGTATCGGCATTAGCCAGATTTTCGGACACCACGCGCATACGTTGGCCTTGTGCCTTCATTCCCATTGCCGATATGGCCATTGCATCTTTCAGTTCCATATTTTTTCTCCCTTTTCCCTTATCTCACCTTATTTCGATGTTACAGCCAATTTCATCAACCCCATCGTTTTCGAATAGAGGTTGGTTACCATTTGGTACTGCATGGCTGTCTCGGAAGCTTTGATAATCTGTTCTTCTAATTCGACACCATTGGAGTCCGGCGTTATTTCGTACACTTCACGTGATTTAATACCGTTGTCCTTCTTACCGGGGGACAGTTTCTTGTCCATGTGATCCGTCGATGTCGTCGCCAAGGAAATTTTTTCATTTCCCGAAACCAAAGACTGTTTCCCCGTCAAATTTCCCAATGTTTTTGAGAAATTGGCCGGTTCCAAATCCCGTGCATGATAGCCGGGTGTATTGGCATTGGCTATATTTTGTGAAATAACACGTTGGCGCGAGCTCAGCCATTCCATGGACTGGGTCATGCCGTTGAGGAGTGCAATATTTTCAAGCATCGGTTTTCACCTTTCACTTCAATTTCTTTGTTTTTTTACCCTTATGCCTTCTTTTCAAGAAAGCCCGGCCGGTCTTTTACGATTGTTCTTTTTGCTGGTACATACGGCACGAATTGTTTATTGTTCTCTTATTCGTTGACCTTAATCGTACGAGCCTATCGCAGTGACCGATCCTGATACAGATAAAAGCAAAAACCGTGCCAGAAAATCGGCAATTGCCATCAAAAAGGACAGAGAATCCAGTCCTGTACCGCGCATTACTGCCTCGGGCAAAGGGGCTGTTGCCGAGAAAATCCTGCAAATTGCTTTTGAAAATGATGTCAAAGTCCGTAAAGACGAGGATTTGGCCGAAATCCTATCAAAAATCGACGAAGAAACCGAAATTCCGACAGAGGCCCTACTGGCGGTCGCGGAAATTTTAGCGTATATTTATCAAACGAACCGCTCGAAAT
>QKJH01000113.1 GCA_003250865.1 Alphaproteobacteria bacterium
GACGGATGCGCTTGGCCAAACAAACAACAAAAAAGTCGAACAGGACAGCATTAAAAATAAAAAGAATATTACGGTTGGAAATATCTCCATCGACTCGGATGCCCAAATCGACAGCGATGTTAAGCCTGTCTATGACGATAATGGCAACGTTATCGGCCAAGAGAAAAATGGTGTATTCTATTACCCACAAAAAACAGAAATGTGTGGAGACACCGTCATTACAACCTATGGCCATGGCTCTTACTATAGTTCCTCTCTTGAAGAGCAAAAAAACGTAACCGTAAAGCCGGGGGATATTGTCCCGCCAAAAGCAACAAATGAGCAAGTTAACGCATATAAAGAGCGCTGGGCAAAACTTCAGAAGGAAAATAACTGGACCGATGAAGAGCTGCGCGCTGCTCAAAAAGAGGAAGACCGCAAATATCGTGAGTTCCTCGCACAACAAATGTCTGAAAAGCAAACTAATGCATCTGAAAAAGAAGCTCTTGCTGTTGAGACTCTTATTGTTAAAGAAATCAAAGGGGAAACAATTTACCAAACTCAATTTAATATGCTTCCCCATTTACCATCCATTCCCGTTAACACGAAGGATTCGTGGTTGGCCGGTATTGGATTGGTAAACCGCAATACGGACGAGCGCAATCGCACTCCTTTCGAAACAAACGGCTATTATGGGCAAATCAAGTCGCCTTCATTGTTTAACCGTGAGATTGTAAAACTAGGCGCAGATATCCAGATTTATAAAGGATTTGAGTACGCAACCATTATTCCCGAATATATTGACCAAGATGACGAGGCCAGTATTAATGCTGTTGATGCATTTATCAACAAGGACGGAAAAAACAAATGGCACACGGAAGCACAAGCTTATGTAGAACTTGGCTATACTTTTAACTTTCTCAAACCGGCCAACGATTTAGATCCTGCCTTGTATAATGTTAATGATAAGGATTTAGACAAACATAATAGATTTAAACATCTAGGCGCTGTAAAACTGCGCATTGCCGGCACGGGCGGTGTATTCTGGCACGAACCATTCGAATATACGGTCAAAGAAAACGAATGGGATCCTGCTGCAACATACATTATTCCGGCAGAGCAACAAAACGCCAAACCCGGTCTGGGAACTTTTGTTGGTGCACGCGCAGAACTCAGCATCAATCTGGGCAAGGTAAAACGCCATGTTGTCTCCCGCGAGACAGGCGAAAAACTTTCCCTAGAAGAATACCAACAACGTCGTCAGGCTCTATTGGATGAAATAGCCGAAGATGCCGTTATTATCAGCGGAACAAATGATAATGCTACGAATGATCGCAATACACAGAATGCCCTTAAACTCATGCAACTGCAAACTGCTGAAAAAATAAGAGAATTTGAAGACAACCAGTTTGAAGTGCGCCAGAAACGGGTTGGTATTGAGTTGTTCGGCGGTGGACACTTCATGAAAACATCCTTTAAACCAACCAATGTTGCTCCATTTAGCAACGAAGGTGTCATTGGACAAGGCGAAGGAACCTTTGTTGACCCGAATATCAGCATTGTGTACGGCGGGCTACGCCTACGTTTTTAAGCATGCCAACGATTATTCCTCAATTCAAAAGCCCGCGTGACGCGGGCTTTTGTCGTGCTTGTTTCCATGTTCTATATAAACAGGAGACTAAATGGTGGGCGATGTAGTCTGGTTATAAAGCATCTTATTTCATAATAAGACACCCCACTACTTTTTTAACCTGTATAATCTATCCCTATAATGTACCACCACCTAATGCACGATACAGATTGACGGCATTCTCGATTTTCAGGCGGTGAAGCTGGATTTCACCCTGCTGATAGGAATACAATTCACGCTGGGCATCCAAAACGCTGAGAAAGCTGTCGATACCGGCCTTGTAGCGCGCATCAGACAAATCATAAACCTGTTGTGCTGCAGCCACCAGACGCTTTTGCGCCTTAAGCTGTTCATCCAGTGTTGCCCGTGCCGCCAACTCGTCCGATACATCACGGAAAGCATTTTCAATCGCCTGCTCATAGGCAACAACGGCGGCATCTTTACGCAAATTGGCCACATCCAGATTCGCCTGATTACGCCCGCCTTCGAATATCGGCAGTGTGATTTGCGGCACAAAGCTATAGGCACCGGCCGCCCCTTCGGTAAACAGGTGTGATAATCCATTGCTGGCATAACCATAAGAGCCGGTCAGGCTGATACTGGGGAAAAAGGCTGCCCGCGCAGCACCAATATCAGCATTGCGCGCCATCAACATAAATTCGGCCTGGCGTATATCCGGACGGGCCAGAAGAACATCGGACGGTATACCGGGATTCAGATTTTCGCGAATGACAACCGTATCCAGATTGGCATGGGGAATAAATTTTTCATTATGGGGCACGCCCATCAGGACATAAAGGGCGTTTTTATCTTGCTCAACATAGCGGCGATATTGGTGTAAATTAACATGAGCCGTTTCCACCGCCGTTGCGGCACGCGCCACATCCTGTTCCGTAGCAACGCCGTTTTTCAAACTTTCCGATAACAGATTATGAGTATATTGCTGTGCCTCGAGCGTTTTTTCCGTCAGATGCAACAGCTTCTCATCAGCCAGCAATTGCAGATAGGCATTGGCCGTCTCTGCTATCAATGCAATGCGTGTGGCTTTTTCGGCTTCGGCGGTGGCAAAGTAATCATTCAACGCCGCCTCGTTACCACTACGGATTTTACCGAACAGATCCAGCTCGTACGTGCTGAGGCCAACATTGGCCGAGTAAATCTCGGTTTTTTGCGCAGAACCGGTTGTACTGCTTCTATCCGATGTCTTGGCATAGTTTCCAGCACCATTAACCGTAACCGAAGGAAGTAAATCGGCACGGTTTATCCGATAGGCCGCGCGCGCCTGTTCAACATTAATGGCGGCAAGACGTAAATCTTTGTTATTGGTTAGCGCTTTGGCAATAACCTTTTGCAGCTGCGGTGAAACAAAATACTGCGACCATGTTATATCGCGAGCGGCAATCTCGGCCTTTTTATCCGGATAGCCGTTAATCTGTGACCATTGGAGCGTCTCATTAAATTCAGGGCGTACATAATCAGGCGACAGACTACAGGCCGCAAGGGCGACACCGGTTGCAAGAATAAAAAGATAATTAGTGTTCTTCATTGTAATAATCTCCATTTTCCGCGTAGGCCATAGACGTTTCTTGTGCTTCTGACTCTTGATTGTGATCACCTCTGAACAACTTTTCAACTGCCACATAAAATAACGGCACGAAAAAGATAGCCAAAAATGTGGCAGCAATCATCCCGCCCATCACAGCAATACCGATAGCGTTCTGGCTGGCGGCACCGGCACCTGTAGCCATAGCCAACGGCGTAACCCCCAGAATAAAGGCCATGGACGTCATGATAATCGGACGGAAACGCTGACGGGCAGCAATAGCCACGGACTCGCTCAAGCTATGCCCCTCCTCGTACAGTTCCTTGGCAAACTCCACAATCAAAATAGCATTCTTTGCCGCCAGCCCTACCGTTGTCAGCAACGCTACCTGCAAATAGACATCATTGGGCAGTCCGGCGATAAAGGCCGCCACAACGGCGCCCAAAATCCCCAGCGGCACCACCAGCATCACAGCAAACGGCACCGACCAGCTTTCATACAAGGCCGCCAGACATAAAAAGACGATTAAAACGGACAGGGCGTACAAAGCCGGAGCCTGTGCCTGTGCCGAGCGTTCCTCGTACGAAATGCCCGACCATTCCAGACCGATACCCTCGGGCATGGTTTGAACGATTTTCTGAATTTCATCCATAGCAACCCCCGTACTGATTCCTTCGGCCGGCGCCCCCTGGATATTTACCGAGGCATTCCCGTTAAACCGTTCCAGCTTTGGCGAACCGTAAATCCATTCCGCCGACGAGAATGTGCTGAGCGGCACCATATCGCCACCACTGTTGCGGACATACCATTTATTGATATCCTCGGGCATCATCCGGCTTTTGGCCTCGGATTGCATATAGACACGCTTGATACGCCCCTTATCGACAAAATCATTCACATAGCTGGATCCCCATGCGATTTGCAGGGTCTGGTTGATGTCGCTGAGCGACACACCCATGGCCGAAGCTTTTTCACTGTCGATATTGATCTTATATTGCGGCACATCGCTTAATCCGTTGGGGCGCACACCGGTCAAGAGCGGATTTTGTGCCGCCGCACCCAGCAATTTATTGCGCGCATCCATCAAGGCCTGATGCCCTAATCCTGCCCTGTCAACGATTTGAACGTCAAACCCCGAAGCGTTGCCCAACTCGCGAATAGGCGGCGGGAAAAAGGCGTAGGCCTGTGCATCCTTGATTTGCGACAGGTTACCCATGGCCGCACCGGCGATGGAAAAAACAGATTGATGGTCTTCCTCCCGCTCGCTCCAGTCTTTCAAACCTAGAAAACCAAAAGCCGCATTCTGGGCAGAACCGGCAAAGCTGAAACCACCGACCGTAAACAAGTGTGCAACCACATCATCACGTTCATCCAGAAAGTAATCTTCGACCTTCTTGACAGATTCCATAGTGCGTTCGATGGTCGAACTGGGCGGTGTAGACACCATCATATACAGGTTGCCCTGATCTTCGTCCGGCAAAAAGGCTGTCGGCAAGGACAGAAAAATATACATCATACCGCCGACCAAAACGCCATAGACAATAAAGTAACGGATAACACGCTGGGCAAAATGCGAGGCCGTACGTTGATATGCATCACGTGCCTTGTTGAAATAATGGTTAAACTTGCCAAAGAAACCATGATTGCTGCGGCGTTCGCCATGTTTGACCTGTTTCAAGAATGTGGCACACAAAGAAGGAGAAAGAACCAAAGCCACGACAACCGATAATCCCATGGCCGAGACAATGGTAATCGAGAACTGACGGTAAATCGCACCGGCCGAACCGCTGAAAAAGGCCATCGGAATAAACACCGTCGACAGCACCACAGCAATCCCGATAAGGGCACCGGTAATCTGATCCATGGATTTACGGGTGGCTTCCTTGGGCGACAAATCCTCCTCGCTCATAATCCGTTCGACATTTTCTACAACAACAATGGCATCATCTACCAACAGACCAATAGCCAGAACCATGGCAAACATCGTCAACACATTAATAGAAAAACCAAAAGCCAGCAAAATGGCAAACGTCCCCAGCAAAACAACCGGCACGGCAATGGTCGGCACCAGTGTTGCACGTAGATTCTGGAGAAACAGCAACATCACGAAAAAGACCAAAACTACAGCTTCAATCAAAGTATGCACAACCGATTCAATTGACACTTCAATAAAGGGGGTACTATCAAACGGATAAATAACCTGAACAGATTCAGGTAGAAATTCGGATAATTCACCCACCTTCTCTTTGACCAAACGTGCCGTTTCCATGGCATTAGCTCCGCTAGCCAAGCTGATAGCCATACCCGATGCCGGATGCCTTCTGTATCGAACAATACGGTCATAACCTTCCGACCCCAGCTCAACCGCGGCTACATCTCCCAAGCGGACTTGTGATCCATCGGTATTAACACGCAAAATAATATTTTTGAAATCTTCCGGTGTTTGCAAGCGCGATTGTGCTTTAATCGTGGCGTTAATCTGTTGTCCTTGCGCTGCAGGCATCCCCCCAAGTTGACCAGCTGAAATATCGGTATTTTGTACCCGTATGGCATTACGTACGTCAATCGGCGTCAGATTATAGCTATATAGCTTCTCCGGTTTCAACCAGATGCGCATGGCATGCTGATCGCCGAAAACGCGAACATTTCCCACGCCATTTACGCGCGAGATTTGGTCACGAAAATTGGTCACAAGCATATCGCTCAGCTCACCTTGAGAAACAGAAGCATCTTTGGAATATAAACCAACAACCAGCAAAAAGCTGTCATTTGATTTGGTCACGGTAACCCCCAGAGACTGTACCTCCTGAGGCAATTGGGAAATGGCACCTTGCACCTTGTTTTGTGTTTGAACCTGCGCAATATCGGGGTCAGCCTCGGGCTCAAAAGTCAAGGTAATGCTCATACTACCGTCAGCACTGCTGGACGAGAAATAACGCAAAAAATCAATCCCCGTCAGACGCTGTTCGATAATCTGGGTAACAGAGTTTTCCACTGTTTCCGCCGAAGCGCCTGGATAGGACGCATTAATGGAAACAGTCGGCGGAGCAACTTTCGGGTATTGTTCAACCGGCAAATTACGTATGGATAGCGCACCAGCCAACATGATGATAATAGCAATTACCCATGCAAAAACCGGGCGATCAATAAAAAAACGAGCCATTGGCCTATCCTGTTCCTATGCTAATTAATGTTGTTGTATTTGTTCCCGGGCTGAGGGTTCTTTTTTCAGCTCTTTTGAATCCTGTTTTTGACTTACTGACTGCTTCCAAGGCATTGGCTTAACCAATGCCCCTTTGGCAATTTTAAGATAGCCTTCGACAATAACCCGTTCTCCTTCAGCGATGCCATCTTCAACCACCCATTGATCCTTGTATGATTGCGAAGCCTTTATAGGGCGCGGCTGAGCCTTATCTTCTTTATCTACAACCCACACCACCAATTCTCCATCCGGCGTGCGAGTAGCGGCGCGTT
>QKJH01000054.1 GCA_003250865.1 Alphaproteobacteria bacterium
GGTTCGGATTCAATCGACAAGCGGCCATCCGAACCCTCGACCAGTTTTTTGGTCAACGGCAGCCCCAGCCCCGTTCCCTCGTAGCGGCGTGACAATGAGCTGTCCACCTGCCCGAATGCCGACAGGGCTTTGGGCAAATCTTCTTTTGCAATACCAATACCGGTATCAATAACCGATACCTCGATACCATCTTGTACCAAATGGGCATCCACGGTAACCGAACCTCCCTCGGGTGTAAATTTAACCGAGTTGGACAACAGATTGAGCATAATCTGGCGGAAGCGTTTCGGATCCAGATACATGTTGGGAACATTTTCGTCAATATCAACAACCAGTTCAACCTGACCTTCCTGAGCACGCTGACGAACAATGGTGATGGCCGTGGCCACAACATCGCGAATATCCACCTCTTCGGCGTATTGGCGGATTTGTCCTGCTTCCGCTTTGGACAAGTCAAGAATATCGTTAATCAATTCCAACAGATGGCGACCGCTGGAGTGAATGTCATTGATATATTCCTTATAGCGCTCGCCATCCATCGGCCCGGCCAAATCGTCACGGATAAGTTCAGAGAAACCGATAATGGCATTAAGCGGTGTGCGCAGTTCGTGCGAAACATTGGCCAAAAAGTCGCTTTTTCCGCGCGATGCGATTTCAGCCGCTTCCTTCGCTTCGGTCAGTTTCTTTTCGTTCTCGCGCAAATCAGTAATATCAATATAGAAACAGGCAATACCGCCATCATCCGTACGGTGTTCCATGGCACGCAAATGTCGGCCGCTGATAACCGATTCCCAGGACGGCAAATGATTGTTTTCGCGGCGCGACCTCATGCGTTTTTCAAAGAACGCTTGCTTGTCTTCGATAGTATCGTCCTTTGGACCTGAATCAAGATGCAAGCGCAACAATTCCGAAAACAGCATTTTGGCCTTAACCTGTTCCTGAACACCGGCAAAAAAGGCATCTTTGAATTTCTGGTTACAAATGACCAGACGGTCATCCTTGTCATACAAGGCAAATGCTTCTGGTGAGGTTTCAATAGCGTTTTTCAACCATCCTTCAGCCTGACTGGCACGCTGCATGGCCTCAATCATATCGGTAATATCCGAACCGGTGCCGCGATACCCCATAAAACTACCACGATCATCAAATATCGGACGGCCACTGATTTTCAGAGTGCGTTCCTGCCCCGTTTCGCGGTCATTGACCGTAAAGGTAATATCACGGAACGGTTGATGGGCTTTAATCTTGTTTTCAGTTAGGGCATCATCATGGCTAACCCCTGCATCGTCTTCATCACCCGACAATTCACGGTGAGCGCGCAAGATGACTTCCTGCAACGACGACTGGCTTTCTATACCGGCATGCTCGGAAATGAATTTATAGCGCAAATCGCTATCCATTTCCCAGAACCAGTCCGAAGCGACCTCGGCAAAGTCACGAAAGCGCTGTTGGGAATAAACCATCTTTTCATGAATAGCCTGACGGCGGAATTCCATTTCTACCCAACGGCCAATCAGGCGGAATACCTCTTCATTCGAGCGAAATTCCTCGTTATCTTCCTTGTCATTGGCAACAAACAAGTGACCGGCATAGCGGCCGCGCATATCCGAAAGCGCCAGACCGTGATAGGATAAAGCCTTCTGTCCTTCAAACAGCGGTGAAACAATAGACGGCTGTTCAGCAGACGGCTTAAAGGTATATAAATCGCCATCATCATAGACTTTTTGACAGATAGATTGGGCAATATCATAATTGAACGTTGCTTTCAGCTCGTTCGTGTCCCAGAATGAAACCAGTTCACCATGTTTACCATCGCTCATCCGGACAACACCGGCCCATCGGCATCCCAAAGCTTGCGCCGCCGCTTTGGCCGCACGTTCCTGTACCGACCAATTGCTGGCATCATCACCCAAAAGCGAACTAAGTGCCCGCTCTCGGTTTTTAATGTTGGTAATATCCGTCCAGGCCAGAACAACACAATTATGAGCCGCAGGATGTTCGGAAATTTCAACCCACGCACCGTTTTTAAGCTGAACTTCACGCACGCCGTAACCGTTGTTATGCAATGCCATCCGTTTTTCAACAAATTCATCCACTGTTTCATTCGGGGCCAAACGCTGAATGCCGCGCTCGGCATAGGCACGGATGATCTCCGTCATGGTTGCGCCGGGAACCAGCATATCCTGAATTTCAGGAAAGATTTCCTGATATTTGTTATTCAAAAAGACCAGACAGTCATTATGGTCAAACAGTGCCACACCGTGCGGAACGGATTCAAGCGTGTCAGCCAGACGCTGCTCTATGCCGCTTACACCGTCATGTACGGCAACCTGGGCACCGGCAATATCACGGGCACACAAGCGGTGTCCTACAACCATGCCGTTTTTGTCCATAATCGGATGAGTCGTCAGTCCCATGACGGACTCGCATCCATCTTTACGAAAATAGGAAAAATTAAAGTCAGAAATGCTTTTGCCCGAACGCAAATTCTCTTCGAATTTTTGCCATTCGCCCGTGCGCACATCACAATTCAGTCCGTGTCCGATTTTTTTGCCCAGATAATATTCGGGCGGACGGCCGATTAAATCCTCGATTTGTGAAGAAACATACGTGACCACAAGATGTTGATCCGTTTCCCAGAAACAATCACGGGAAAGATCCAGAAATTCTTTTTTTATGTCCTCACCAACGCGCGTCAACATATTATTCTTGCCTTTCGGCACCCCTTACTCACCTAGCAGTTCAATTTTGTTTTTATTTATAACGGCTTTTACCGATTCTTTTTATACCCTTATATTTAAATGCAAAATAGTAAACAAAGGTATAAATTATGAAAATTATTCCCAATTACTGGAAAGCCACCTCATTAAAAGAGCGCAATTTTCGCGAATGAAGTCTTGAAATACCGTTAAGGCGCAGCTCTTCCATTGCCTTTATACCGATTTTCAGATGCTGTTCAACCCTGTTGCGATAAAATTCGTCCGCCATCCCCGGTAATTTCAACTGGCCGTGCAAGGGCTTATCGGAAACACACAGCAATGTTCCGTATGGCACGCGGAAACGGAAACCGTTCGTGGCAATGGTGGCCGATTCCATGTCCAAAGCCACCGCACGCGACTGACTCAGATAACGGATGGCATCCTTTTGTTCCTTAAACTCCCAGTTACGGTTATCCACCGTAGCCACCGTGCCGGTACGCATGATTTTTTTAACTTCTTCGTCTGACAGACCGCTAACCTTTTTCACGGCATCCTGAAGAGCCACCTGAATTTCGGCCAAAGGGGGAATAGGTATGGATAAATGCACATCCTTGTTCAAAATATTGTCTTCACGTAAATAAGCATGCGCCAACACATAATCCCCCATCGACTGGCTGTTACGTAATCCCGCACAATGTCCCAGCATAATCCAGGCATGCGGACGCAGGACAGCCACATGGTCGGTAATGGTTTTGGCATTACTGGGGCCAACCCCGATATTGACAAGAGTAATACCCATCATGTCGTTGCGCTTTAGGTGATAAGCTGGCATTTGCGGCAAACGCCCCGCAGGGACAGGCTCTTTGGGATTATTCTTTGCCTCCGGCGTGCCTTTGCGAAAGGTTTCCACGTCACCCGTTTCAACAAAGCTGTCATATTCAGAAGACTCGTCAGCCATCAGAGCGTGTGCGATTTTGGCAAACTGTTCAACGTAGAACTGATAGTTGGTAAAAATCACAAAATTTTGAAAATGCTCGGGCGATGTACCTGTGTAGTGTTTCAGGCGTTGCATGCTGATATCGACACGCTGGGGTCCGAACAGGGAAAGCGGGCGCACCTCGCCTTCGGCATAGGTTTGCGTGCCATTGGCAACAGCTTCACTCATTTCCTGCAAGTTCGGCAAATCAAAATGGTTCGAAAAATCGGCAATCTTTGCCTGTGACAAGCTGGCCTCAACATGAATACCATTCAAAGCAAAGTGAATGGGAATAACTGACGATGATTGACCAATCTCAAGCGGTATGCCATGGTTTTCCAACAATAGCTGACATTGTTCACGGTAATAGCTTTTGAATACGTCCGGGCGGGTCAACACCGCTTCGTACACACCGGGGCTGGTCACATAGCCGTATGATTTTCGGGTATCAAGCTGTTTGCGGTAACTTAGCTGAACACGCATGAAAGGGTAGAAGCCCGAAAAGAAATCGCCCTTAACGACATCACCATTCACATAGCGCGTAAAACATTGCTGCAAATAATCAATATTGGCCTGATAAATTTCTTGAATATAGGCGACAGCTTCATCCGCATCGGTAAAATGACGGGTCTTGAAATTCGGAGCACTCACGGTATCGGTCATCTAGTATTTCTTTCATATTTTACTTTAATATAATATTCTATTCATCTGATATTACAATTTTATCTTCACTGGAAATATCATAGCCATTTTGGATTTTTTCACGAATACGGTCTTTATCAGCCGCATCCTTCGTTTCATCCAAAGCACGTTGCCATTGATAGCGCGCCTCAATTTTGCGCCCCACCACCCAATAGACATCGCCGACATGATCATTGATAATCGGGTCATTCGGTACAATGGAAACTGCTTTTTCCATGTATCCCTCGGCTTCATCATAGCGCCCCAAACGGAACAGAACCCATCCCATACTGTCGGCAATATAACCGTCATTAGGTGCTAAATCGGATGCTTTACGGATATATTCAAGCGCTTTGTCAATATGAATCCCTTTATCCGCCCACGTATAGCCAAGATAATTCAGAACCAGCGGTTCTTTATCATCCAGTTCCATCGCTTTGAGCAAATCCTTTTCGGCCAAATCCCATTCATCCGTCTGTTCATAGCACAAAGCACGGCTGTAATAGATGCCCCATTGCGGGTTTTTAATAAAGCTCTTGCTTTCAATAACAAGGCTGTATAGCGGAATTGCCTTATCGTACTGTTCGGCGCGACGGAAAATATCGGCCTTTTTCATGGCAATATCGGTTTGTAATTCCTGCGGAAGAGACAAGCTGTCCAAAACGGTTACCGCCTCTTTCCACGAACCGGATTGCTCGAGAACATCGGCCAGACGGAATTGTGTTAAGTCATATATATCACTGGTCGCCGGGACGGATTGATACCGTCTCTGCGCCTCCTCCGCATTGCCCATGCCCAGATAGATGTCACCCAGAAGAACATGGTTAAAATCATCTTCCGGCCTTAGGTAATCGGCAATATTGCTATAGAGCAGCGCAAGACGTGTTGCTTTTTCCTGATGCAGAACCGATGCCAAATCAAACAGTGCCAAAGCAATGCCGTCATCAATGCTATTGACGTTTTTCGGCGGCAGGCGGTTTTCCTTTTCCCGTTCATGCGTAGCATAGGCAAATGACATACCATGAAACTCGCTATCATCACCGATAAACTTGCTATACATTTCATTGGCGGTACCGCTGCGATTATTATGTTCGTAAAAACTACCGACCAAAGCAGCCATACGCACCGACATTTGACGGGCTATGGCCAATTTATAATAATCATCGGCTTTCTTTGCATCGCTGCGATATTCGCTAAGCAACCCCAGATGTGTATAATATAATGCTGCCAAAAGCGGCTGCTTCTTGATTTCAGCCTTGATGATGGTTTCAGCCGTTACAAGCGACTTATCACCGGCTGCCAACCAAGCACGCAACAAGGGGCGCAGATACATCCCCAAGCCACCCGGGCTCATCTCATCGGCATATTTCCACGCCGTAACATAATCCTCATCCTTAACAGCCTTGGCAATCAAAATAACCATCCCCAAATGGCTATCCAGATTTTTAGCATCATACACCTGTTGCGACAAAGCCACCGCGCTGTCAAAATCACCGGCAGCCACCGAAACGGGCAGCGCCGTCTGAAGCAATATCAAATTTTCTTTGTCCTTGTTCATGGCACGGGTCAGATAGTCTGTCGCCCGCTCCATATCTCCGACATCCGCAGCCAATCGTCCGGCCAGATAATCCCCCGATAGCGTATGAAAAGGATACGGCATCCCTTGCAAAGCCTGTGCCTGGGCGATGGCATCAAGCAACTCCTGATCAGCACCTTGAATGATGGTTGTTACACTGCCATCGGCCTCGTCCGCGTCATTACGGTCGCATCCGGCAACCCCAAATCCCAGACCGGCCGCCAAAACGGCTACAGAAAAAAATTTCAATACGGAACGATACGTCAAACTATACCTCTTTTAGAAATTGGACTATTTCCTAGGGAACTCGGCCTGATACGCGCCGGAATGTCTATCCATTGTACCCCAGAAAGTTATTTTTGCAATCTCCCTTCCCGGCAAAAGACAATAAAAATATTTTCTTGAAATAAATTGACGGGGACGCCAGAAAATGGAATAAAGACTCATCGTTATATATCGCTTTCAAAAGGCTATTCAACCAATGACTTCAACAAACAATAACATCTGCATGAAATGGG
>QKJH01000183.1 GCA_003250865.1 Alphaproteobacteria bacterium
AGCGTGGTATTGGCCGAGGATGACACCAAAAAGCTGTTTATTCCTGCGGGGTTTGCCCACGGTTTTTATACGCTGGGTGAGGAAAACTACCTAATCATCAAACTCTCCGCCTTGCACGAGGATGCGTGCAGCCAGACCTTTGCCTGGGACGATGAGGAGGTAGCCATTGATTGGCCGTTTCTGAATAAAACGGTGGAGCCTATCCTATCGCCAGATGACAGGGACAAACCGCTTTTGTCCGAGATTGCGGTTTCGTCATTGCCTAAATACAAGTAACAGTCAGGCCTTTTTACCTTGCCATGTGTTGCGGCGTTTCATTTCGGCAATAATCATGTCCATCGTCTGCATTTTTTCCGACAGCCAGAGCGGGGCGATGATATGCTCGTGATGGCCGTTACCCGCCAGCCGGTGGATAATGACGTTTGACGGGGTATATTCCAGAAAATCGCAGACGGTGTTGATGTAATCCTCGCGCTCCATAAGCGAGAGTTTGCCCGTGGCATATACTTTTTCCAGCGGACTGTCCTGCATGACGCACAGCAGATGGAGCTTGACTCCGTCCACCCCGATGTCGGCCAGCTTGTGCGCGGTGGCCATCATGTCGGTGTGGGTTTCATTCGGCAGGCCGAGAATGACATGGGCGCAGGATTTTATCGGTGTGGGTCGGGTCAGCGCCATGGCGTTGCAAAAATCGGCATGGGTTTCACCGCGGTTGATTTTCTTTAGCGTTCTGTCGTGGATGGTTTGCATGCCGTATTCAATCCATACCTCGCGGTTTTCATTGACGTAAGAGGCAATCAGGTCAATCTTGTCCCTGTCCACACAATCGGGGCGCGTGCCGATGGACAGTCCAACGACATCGGGGTGGTCAAGCACACGGTCATAAACGATTTTCAAATGGTCAATCGTACCGTAAGTATTGGTAAAGGCCTGCAGATAGGCAAAATATTTCTGTGCCCGTAATTTCGGATTCATGGTTTCGATGCCGACCCGCAATTGCTCCTCGATTTTTAACAGGTTTGACTGGTGGCGCGCGAACGATCCTACCTCGTCACAAAAGGTGCAGCCGCCCGACGATTTGGTGCCGTCACGGTTCGGGCAGTCAAAGCCCGCATCAATGGTTATCTTGTATACTTTGCAACCGAAACGCTCTTTCCAGTAATCGCTTAGCGGATAGTGGCGTTTCTCGCGCAAATGGTTCGGCGGTAAGATGGTATTTTCTGTCATGGTTTCTTTATAACGCAAATGAAAAAAAATTAAACCATACAATGGTGCATTTACGAATTGTAAATGGCTTGTGATGCTAAATAAAATTCTTCTTTATGTTTTTTTATTTTACTCTCAACAAAGGATTCTATTCATGCTACTTCGATTATTGTCCGGTGCCAGTGTTTTGGCATTGTTATCTACCCCTGCTTTGGCGCAGGATGCACCTTCTTCTGTTGGCGAATTTTCCGGCAGTGTTGGTTTTGTTACAGATTATGCGTTCCGTGGCATGACCCAGTCGGACGAAAATCCGGCCTTGCAGGGTAGTTTTGATTATGCTCATGAAAGTGGTTTTTATGCCGGTATTTGGGCCTCGACAGTTGATTTCAACGATAATGACGAAGCTTCACTGGAAATGGATTTTTCAGCCGGTTACGCCGGAGAAGTCAAGGGTGTTTCGTATGCCTTGGGCGGCATCTATTATTACTATCCGGGAGCCGATAGTGCTTTGAATTATGATTATTACGAAGTGATGGCTTCTCTGGGTTATGATTTTAACGTTGCGTCGGTCGGTGCTTCGATTAACTATTCTCCGGAGTATTTCGGTGACAGTGGTGATGCTACCTATATTAACGGCTCTGTAGCCGTGCCGCTACCATATGATTTTACATTGAATGGTGCTGTTGGCTATCAATGGATTGATAAAGAAGCCACATTTGGTGTGAGCGATTATGCTGATTGGACAATTGGCATCGGTTATGCATGGGAAGGCTTTGACTTTTCTGCTTCTTATGTCGATACCGATATCGATAAATCGGAATGTAGTGATGCTTGCGATGCTCGCTTTATTCTAGGAGTCTCGCGTTCTTTCTAAAATATGTAATTGTGTAATGAATTTTTGCCATGGGGATTTGTTAAATGAGTAAGATGTTAAATAATCTATCCATTCGTACGCGAATGCTTTTAAGTGTGTCATTATTTATCGCAACATTGTTATTGGCATTGTACAATGCCTATAGCGCAATCGGTGCCAATATCGAATTTGCAGCTCAGGAAATAAAAGGGGATGTCTATGCCCGCCCCTTGGCAAAAATCTTACATGATGTGGGGGAATTACGCGTCTATACGGCGGATGGCCTATTGGCCCAGGAATATAAAACGGAAATAGATGCTCTTGTCAAATCTGCTGATGAGGCCATGTCCGATTTAAAAAAGGTGCAGGATGACATTGGTGTGGATTTGCAATTCACGCAAGAAGGACTGTCATCGCGTGGCCGTGATGCCTTAAAGTATGATAATGTTCTATCCGAATGGAAAAAACTGGCCGCTGCTGTCCAAAATGGAAGTGTGGGCGATACTGATTTCGAAGGGTTCATTGCGTTGATACGCGGTATGATTGGACATTCGGGTGATACCTCCAACCTTATTCTTGATCCGGACTTGGACAGTTATTATCTGATGGATATGACATTGCTTGCGTTGCCACAAACAATTGACCGTTTGAGTGTTGCCGGAGCTTCTTTCTACAACAAAATAAAAACCTTACCCAACATGGAAAAAACAGTTCTGGATGATGGTCTGGGGCTTCCTGTGAAAGCAGATGACGTGTCAGCTGTTAAAACTGATGCTGCTGTAATGGCAAAAATGTTTGATGAATCAGATATTGCACGTGTTGATATGGACATGGATACGATATACGGGGAAGATGCTAATTTCTACGGTATCAGTAATACTTTGAAACCGGCAATGGAGCCGGTATTTCAGGCATACATGGAAAGCAACCGGGAATTTTCTGATTTGATAAAATCAATTGGTACGGATAAATCCGTTACACCCGAGAAATTGTTGATGGCGTGGAAACAGGCTCATGACGCGGCCTATGTTCTACTGGATGTCGGTTATGACGAGTTGGATACATTTCTGAATATCCGTATCAAAGCTTATGAAACGCAACAGTTTGATGTGCTGTGGCATTCTTTCCTGGGAATTGTAATTTCAATGATTTTCTTTTTGTATGTGGTTCGGACTTTAACCGGACCGCTTGCCTCCTTGACCGAAGTAATGGGCAAGTTGGCCAATAAGGATTTAGCGGTTGCCGTGCCGTTTTCGACGGCCAAATCGGAAATCGGTAAAATTGCCGGTTCGGTTGAAGTATTCAAAGAAAATGCGTTGGAAACCGAAAGGTTGAAGCAACAGCAGGAAGAAGCCGAGAAGCGTGCGGTACAGGAAAAGAAGGACATGATGAATGCCTTGGCTGAAAAATTCCAATCGCAGGTCGGCTCCATTATTACAACCATTCAGCAATCGGCGCAAACTTTGGGCAAAACGGCCGCTTCCTTGAAAGATGCCGTCACACGTACCGATACGTTGGCTGAAACCGTTGCTGCCGCGTCCGAGCAGTCCTCGGCTAATGTGTCCACGGTTGCTTCGGCCGCCGAAGAGCTGTCTTCGTCGGTTCGGGAAATCTCCGGTCAAATGAACAAGTCGATTGAGGTGGCGGGTTCTGCGCGCCAAAAAGCGGAAGTCAGTTCGAGTAAAGTACAGGAATTGCTGGCCGCTTCGACGAAAATCGGTGAAGTTATCCAGTTTATTACCGATATTGCCGATCAGACTAATTTGCTGGCTCTTAATGCCACGATTGAAGCCGCGCGTGCCGGTGAGGCCGGTAAGGGCTTTGCTGTGGTGGCCAATGAAGTAAAAAATCTGGCCTCGCAAACGGCTAAGGCTACCGAGGAAATTGAAGAACAGATTAATGCCATTCAAAAAACAACCAAGGTAACGGTTGATGCCATCAATGAAATTAGTCAAGTTATCGCCGAAATGGATCAGATTACCGGTGTTGTGGCTGCAGCCATTGAACAGCAGGGGGCGGCAACGTCTGAAATCTCGCGTAATGTGGATCAAGCACACCGTGGTACACAGGAAGTCTCTGATAGTATTGTTAAAGTAAGTGAAGCGACGGATGAAACCTCCAAAGTTTCGGATGAGGTTCAATCGGCTTCGGATGTATTGGGTGCACAATCCAACGAACTGGATGCCAAAGTGGAAGAGTTTCTAAAAACCATCCGCGATGCAGCCTAGGGAGAATGATGAATGACTGCAAGGCCGAGTTTAACCGGCACGGAACGGTTCTTTGACAAATCGGAAATCATCGTCAGCAAGACGGATTTGCGCGGTGTGATTACCTATGCCAATGCGGTGTTCCGCCGTGTCGCTTTGTATGAAGAGGATGAGTTGCTGGGCAAGCCGCACAGTATTATCCGTCACCCCGATATGCCGCGCTGTGTGTTCAAGCTGTTGTGGGATACGATTGAGGCGGGGAACGAAATCTTTGCCTATGTGGTAAACCGTGCCAAAAATGGCGACCATTACTGGGTTTATGCCCATGTTACGCCCAGCTATGACCCGCAAGGTAATATGATTGGCTATCATTCAAACCGCCGTGTGCCGGATAGGGGTGTTTTGGACAATACTATCATCCCTCTATACAAGATGCTGCTCGACGAAGAAGAAAAGCACGGCAACAGCAATAAAGGTATGGAAAGTGCTTTTAACATGCTGGTCGGCACCCTGAATGAAAAAGGCGTGACCTATGACGAGTTTATCAACTCGCTATAGGGAAATTTTCCTGTTTTTTTCCGTTAAAATATTGAAATATCCGAAAAAAGGAAATCAGGGTTATAAAGTCCGGATTTTCCCTTGACAGTGCCTATAGAATAGGTCAAACAATATACAACGTTAGAAAATTTGCCAATTTCGACAGTTGTCGAGGGAGTAATTGCCAATGGCACAGTCCGTGATTAAATATACCAATATTCTTGAAATTATCGGTGATATTGTAAAGGTTCAGGTCGAAGTATCGGGTGAGCCAACCGAAAATTCCGTCCGCTTCGGCGATTTGGCCGTGATTGAGGATGGTAACACCAAATCCACCGCTCAGGTTATCCAGATTAAAAATGATGTTGTCTCGCTTCAGGTGTTTTCGGGCGCTAAAGGTGTATCGACAACCGCCAAGGTGCATTTTCTGGGACACCCGATGCAGGTGGCTTTTTCCGAAACGGTTCTGGGGCGCGTTTTCCGCGGTGACGGTCGTGCCATTGACGGCGGGCCTGCACTGGATCATGAACGCAAAGTCGATATTGGCGGGCCGACCGTGAATCCGCAGCGCCGCGTTCTGGCATCAAAGCTGGTGCGTACCGATATTCCGATGATTGACGTGTTCAACTGTCTGGTGGAAAGCCAGAAAATACCGGTCTTTTCCGTGGCCGGCGAGCCGTATAACCAACTGATTGCCCGTATCGGTATTCAGGCTGATGCCGATATTGTTGTCTTTGCCGGCATGGGCTTGATTTATGACGATTACCACCTGTTCCGCAAAACGTTTGAGGACGCAGGCGTGTTCAACCGTACGGTGATGTTCGTGCATCAGGCTTCCGACCCTGTGGTGGAGGCGTTGCTGGTTCCCGATATGGCGCTGGCCGTGGCCGAACGCTATGCGGTTGAAGAAAATAAAAAGGTTCTGGTGCTGATGACCGATATGACCTCGTTTGCCGATGCCATGAAGGAAATCGGCGTGTCGATGGAACATATCCCGTCCAACCGCGGCTATATGGGTGATTTGTATTCGCAACTTGCCCGCCGTTACGAACGTGCCTGTGATTACAAAGGGGCCGGTTCTGTGACCATTTTGTCCGTGACCACCATGCCCGGTAACGATGTGACCCACCCCGTGCCGGATAACACCGGTTACATTACCGAGGGGCAGTTCTATCTGCACAGCGGCGTGCTTGACCCGTTTGGTTCATTGTCGCGTTTGAAGCAGCATGTTATCGGCAAGGAAACCCGTGAAGACCATTCACAAATCATGAATACGATGATTCGTTATTATTCCGAAGCACGTGAAGCCCAACAGAAAAAGGCCATGTCGTTTGAACTGTCGGCCTTTGACCACAAGCTTCTCAAATTCGGGGATTTGTTTAAATCGCGCTTTATGGATGTGAATGTTTCAATCAAATTGGAAGATGCGCTGGATTTATGCTGGCAAACGTTGGCCGAGTGTTTCGATAAAGATGAAATTATCATCAAGAAGGAACTGCTGGAAAAATATTTTCCGGACAATGTAGATCAACAGTCAGCAGCGGCGTAAACAGGCATAAAGGGTTTATCCCATGGCAAAGATAGCACTGAACAAAAGCGAGCTTCATCGCCAGAATTCCCGGCTTA
>QKJH01000041.1 GCA_003250865.1 Alphaproteobacteria bacterium
GGCCGGCCATAAAAAACTGTGCACCCCAGATGCTGGTGGTTACCACCGTCATACCCAAATCGGGCTGGAGCATTAAAAGACAGACGGTAAATAAATACACCCCGATGGAGATTTTATAGCCCGGAAAGCGGTCATCCTTGTGCTGTCCGGCAAACAGCCATGCGGTTACCACGGCAAAGGCAGGTTTTAAAAACTCGGACGGCTGGATGGAAAATCCGCCGACATAAAACCAGCGTTTGGCACCATTGATTTCACTACCGAATAAAATGGTCAGAATAACCAGCAAAACGGAGCCAAGAAAAGCCAATGTGGCCATCCGGCGGATGGTCTTTGGTGAAAACAGGGAAATAACCAGCATGCCGATAATGGAAACGGTCAGGAAAAAAGCCTGTTTCTTGACAAAGTGAAATGTATCGTAGTTCAGGCGCTCGGCCACCGCAGGGCTGGCCGCCGGTACCAGAATAAGTCCAAACCCGATAAGCAGGGCAAAGGCTGCCAAAAGCCAGCGATCGACCGTCCACCACCAACGGCCGACAACCGATGTATCTGTGCGGGCAATATGAATATTCATGCCAGCACCTCCAGTGATTTGACAAGTTGTTTAAAATGGTCGCCGCGTTGTTCGAAGCTGCCATATTGGTCGAACGAGGCACAAGCCGGGGAAAGCATAACGATGGGCGATGCGCTCTGACTTTGCTGTTTGGCTCTTTTATAGGCTGTCATCACGGCATTATCCATGGTTTTGCACAGCGTGTACTCGATGCCTGCGTTGTCCAGCGTTTTGGCAAAATTGTCGGCAGCTTGGCCGATAAGATAGGTATGCTCGATTTTATCGGCATAATCGGCAATACCGTCAATGCCGCCTTCTTTGGGTTTACCGCCCAGAATAAGGTGGATGGTGTCATAGGCTTTCAGCGCTTTTTCTGTTGCGTCGAAATTGGTGGCCTTGCTGTCATTGATAAAGCGGATGGAACCGATGTTGGCTACCAGTTCCTGTCGGTGCGCAAGACCTTTAAAGGTTGAAATGGCATCAATAATGTCCTGTGCCTCTAATCCTGCCGTGCGGGCAGCGGCGTAAGCAGCCATGATATTCTGATAATTGTGGTTACCACGCAAACGCACGAAGACTTCCATTTTAGTAATGATTTCCGTGCGTTTTCCAATGCTGTCAACCAACATGTTATTGTGAATATACACGCCATTCGCCACCGTTTCTTTATAAGAAATAGGAAGGCAGTCTATGTTTGCGTTATCGCGGATTTCTTCATAGATGGCGCGTGTTGTATCATCATCAACACCGATAATGACCGTTTGGTTTTGACTTTGCGGTGTGTGGGTGAACAGCTTCTTTTTGGCACCAATATAGTTTTCCAGACTGCCATGCCAGTCGATATGATCCGGTGTGATATTCAGCAGAATGGCAATGTCAAAACGGGCATGGTGCAAATTGTGGATTTGGTACGAAGACAGTTCGACCACGTAAACGCCGTTGTCTTTCTCAACCGTTCTAAGGGCTGTGGCCGCCGTACCGATATTACCACCTGCTGCGCAATCAATACCGCACTCATTGAAAATATGATCAAGCAGCGCCGTTGTGGTGGATTTACCATTCGTACCGGTAATACCGATAATCGGGGTCGGTTGCACAGCATCATATAAAATATCGACATCATTGGCGATGGTCAGGCCGTTTTCGCGCGCGCTGACGACCAGCTTGTCGGTCGGTGGGATGCCGGCGGCGGGAATAAGTGTTTTAAAGCGGCTTAGGCCTTCATTGGTAAAATCGCATAAGGGAATGTTTTCTTCGCGCATTTTTTCACGCGTTGCTTCGCTATTGTCCCATGCGGCAAATTCAATGCCAGAGGATTTGAGCAGGCGGGCAAGGGCACTCCCCGACACACCCAGTCCCAAAATGGCAACCGGTGTCGGAAGCGAAAGTTTTTTTGCCGATAAGTCAAGTTGTGCCATCGTGCCTCTTTCCCTTTGTCCTAGCGGATTTTCAGGGTCGAGAGCCCAATCATGGCCAGTACCATTGCGATAATCCAAAAGCGAATGACGACAGTGGATTCCGGCCAGCCTTTTTGTTCGAAATGGTGATGCAGCGGTGCCATGCGAAAGATGCGTTTACCGCGCAACTTGAAGGAGGCTACCTGCACAATCACCGAAACGGTTTCCAAAACAAACAGGCCGCCGACAATGGCCAGAACGATTTCGTGTTTGGAAATTACGCTCATGATACCCAATGCACCGCCCATTGACAGGGAGCCTGTATCGCCCATGAACACCATGGCGGGCGGAGCGTTGTACCATAGAAAGCCCATTCCTGCGCCGATAAGGGCACCGCATAGTACGGCCAATTCGCCGCAATCGGGCACATAGTGCAGTTGCAAATAACCGGAAAATACGGCATTGGATACCAGATAGGTAATCAGACCGAAACAGGCCACGGCAATCATGACGGGCACAATGGCCAGCCCATCCAGACCATCGGTCAGATTAACGGCATTGCCCGATCCGACCATTACCAGAATACCAAACGGGATAAAGAAAATGCCTAAATCAACCAGAAAATCTTTGGCGAAGGGTACAGCCAAAGTAGTTTTCAAATCATCGGGCATAATGTGCTGGGTCAATAGCAATGCCACAACGGAAATCAAAGTCAATAACAATAGCTTCAATTTTCCCGACAAGCCTTTGGTGTTTCGTTTTGTCAGCTTTAAATAGTCGTCAACAAAGCCGATAACACCAAAGCCGATAGTAACCAGCAATGTAATCCATACGTAAGGGTTGGTCACATCCGCCCACAACAGCGTACTGATAATGACAGCCAGCAATATCATCAAACCGCCCATGGTAGGGGTTCCCTGTTTAACCAGATGGCTTTCGGGACCGTCATCACGGATGGGTTGTCCGGAACCTTGTTTGCTTTTTAACCAGCGGATAATTCCCGGACCGCTAAGAATGGCAATCAATAATCCGGTAAAAATGGCACCGCCTGTTCGGAATGTCAGGTAGTGAAACAGGTTGAAAAGAATAAACTCGTCCGAAAAGCGGGTTAAAAGGTTAAAAAACATTACGGGTCAGTCCTTGTTAAAGAGCGTATAAAGAGTTAAGAGCAAATTTTGCTCAGTTTTTCAATGATTTTTTCCATGTGGGAGCCATGCGAGCCTTTGACCATCAGAATGTCATCAGTTTCGATAAGGGAGGGGATAGCATCTGCCAGAGCAGCAGAATCAGGAAAATGGTCAGATAAGCCGTCAGGCAGAGTGTCATGCAGGTTTTTCATCAAAGAGCCGCAGCACAATACTTTATCAATGGGGTTACTTTGAATGGCGGAGGAAAGCCCGGCATGCAAAGCTCCTGCTTCGTTACCCAATTCAAGCATATCACCCAGAACGGCAATACGGCGACCCTTGTGCGGAATGGTACCCAAAACATTCACGGCGGCTTTGGTGGCAATCGGAGAGGCATTATAGGTTTCATCAATAACCGTAATAGTACCGCTCTTACATGATAGTGACATCATATTACCGCGCCCTTTAACGGGAGAAAAGCTTTCCAGAGCCTGAGCCGCTTTTTGTATGTCCTGTTCCAAAGCTTTGACAGCCAGTAAAACGGCAAGTGCGTTGCCGGCGTGATGCTCGCCAAACTGTTTTAATGTGAAGGTGACTTTTTCATCCAATATCGATGCGGTGACTTTTTGGCCGTTTACATCATTGCTAATAGACAGAATATGGGCATCGGCTTGCGGGTTTTTGCCAAAAGAAAGGATGGTTGCAATACCTTTGGTGCGTGCTTCGCCGACCAATACATGGAACTGTTCGTTGTCAAAAGGAAGGATGGCGGTGCCGGATGCACTCATCCCATCAAAAATCTCGGCTTTGGCGCGCGCAATGGCTTCAATACTGTTGAAAAACTCGATGTGGGCGGCGGCAACCCATGTAATGATGGCAATATCGGGTTTGACAAGGCGTGAGAGCGGGGTGATTTCGCCGCTATGGCTCATTCCCATTTCAAAAATACCAAAGCGTGTATGCTGCGGCATGCGCGTTAAGGTAACGGGTAAGCCCCAATGGTTGTTTAGATTACCGGACGTAGCGTGGCTCGGGGCAATGCTGCGCAGAACATGTGCCAACATTTCTTTTGTTCCCGTTTTACCGACCGATCCGGTAACTGCCAGTGCTGTCAAGCTGTCGGCACGCTCGCGGGCTCCCTGTGCCAAATCATAAAGAGCGGTAAAGGTATCATCGACCTTGATGTGCGGATGAGCGGTTTGTGCACTGACCAGAGCACCTCCCGCGCCATTCTCAAATGCTTTATCCACATAAGCATGACCATCCAGAGCGTCGCCTTTTAGTGCAATAAACAAATCACCCGGTTGCAAGCTGCGTGTATCAATGGAAATGCCGTTTGCAACAAAAGAACCGTTTGCCGCACCATTTGTATAGGCGGCGATTTCTTCACTGGTCCAGAGGGGCTTTTGTGTATCGGTCATCCGTTAGCGCCCCATTTTCTTGATGGCCTTACGGATTTCGACGGCATCGTCAAACGGATGCACGACCTTGTCGATAATCTGGCCTTGCTCGTGGCCTTTACCGGCGACAAGAAAGACATCGCGTGATTGTAGCAATGAAATGCCTTTTTCAATGGCCAGACGGCGATCGCCAATCACGGTGGCATTGGGACAGCCGTTCAAGATTTCCTCGCGGATACGTTTGGGGTTTTCCGTGCGCGGATTGTCGTCGGTAATGATAACTTTATCGGCAAGGCGCTCGGCAATCTCTCCCATTAACGGGCGTTTGCCGCGGTCACGGTCGCCGCCGCAGCCAAATGCAACAATCAAACGGTCGGGGGTATGCGGACGCAAACCCTCCAGTACGCGCTCCAAGCCATCCGGTGTGTGGGCATAATCGATATAGACAGGAGCGCCGTTTGGCGTTTTCTCCACCAGTTCCATACGGCCATGTACACCGGTCAGTTTTGTCAAGGCATTGATAATGTCTTCATAGCGGCTTTCATCTTTTTCGGTCGCCATAACCATCCCGGCGGCGCATAGGGCATTCATTACCTGAAACTGGCCGATAAGAGGAAAGGCAAGATGATAGGTTTCACCAAAAGCTTCCAATTCCAAGGTTTGGCCATGTTGGGTTGGGGTTAGCGACAGAATTTTAAGAGCTTTGGCTTTAAAGCCGTAATCGATAACGGTATGGTTTTGTTGTTTGCACAAATCAATCAACGAAGCTGATTCATTGGTGTCGGCATTGATAACGGCCTTTGAACCTTCGGGCAGCACTTCGGTAAACAGGCGTGCTTTGGCATTGAAATAGGCTCCCATGGAACCGTGATAATCCATGTGGTCGCGCGTCAGGTTGGTAAAGGCGGCAACTTGAATATTCAATCCATCAAGACGGTACTGGTCAAGCCCGTGAGAAGAGGCTTCGACCGCCAGATGAGTAACTCCGCCATGGGCAAGTTCGGCGACTTCTTTATGCAGTGTTTCCGAATCTGGCGTTGTCAGGGTTGAGCCGACATTCTTCATGGCTTCCGGCCATTTGATTTGCGGTGCATCAACACCCATGGTTCCCAGACTGGCGGATGACTGTCCCAGAATGTTCCAGATTTGTTGCGCGAATTTTACGGTTGATGTCTTGCCATTTGTACCTGTAACCGCACAAATCGTTTCCGGTTGGGCACCATAAAAGCGGGCAGCCATCTTTGAAAAACGGCGGCGAGGATTGGGATCCTCGATTAATTGGACACCGCCGGCATTGGGCGGCATCTTTGTTCCGGGAGAAGCCAGAATAGCAACGGCACCGTTATTGATGGCATCGGCAATGTAATTCTGCCCATTGGCGCCATTGGTTGTCGAAGCGGGTAAGGCCGCGAACATATAGCCCGGTTTGACCCGCCGGGAATCGGCGGTCAGGCCGGCTACGATTATATCTTTTGCACGCTGCTTGATTGCGGGTGCAATCGTCATATCAATGTCAGTCATCATAATATCAATAAGACGCAAGACGTCTCCCCTTCTGGTTAAGTCGCATAAGTTTCCGTGCTTGGGTTGTAATGGTATCGTCTTTCTGAGCTACACCAAGAAGCGGTGAGATTTGCTCGACAATACGGCCAACGGCAGGAGCGGCAACCCAACCGCCCGTAGCATAGCCATAGGTTCTTTTTGTGCCTTTGGGTTCGTCAACCATGACAAAAACGGCATATTTGGGATTATCAATCGGATAAACGCCAACGAATGAAGACAACAGGGCGTGTTTTTGATAGCCGCCGTGTTTTGATAATTTTTCGGCCGAACCGGTTTTGCCGCCAACACGGTATCCTGGGGCATCTGCCTGCTTTCCGGTTCCG
>QKJH01000104.1 GCA_003250865.1 Alphaproteobacteria bacterium
TGAAAAATTGGGCTCGTGGGACGATATTGACGAATTGGCCGAAGATTTTGATTTAATGTCCGATATGGTCTGTAATCATACCTCGAAATCCCATCCGTGGTTTCAGGGCATGGTCGATGAGAATACTGCCTATGACGGGTTTTATGTGACCGCTGATCCAAATGATGAACGCTTGAAACAGGTAACACGGGCCCGTGCGCATCCGCTCTTGACGCCGTTTGAAACGGCTTCGGGCGAGAAAATTCATGTTTGGACAACCTTTAGCCCTGATCAGGTGGATTTGAACTATAAAAATCCGGCGGTTTTGCTGATTATGCTTAAAGCCGTTTTAAACTATATCTCGCACGGCACCCGCTATATCCGTCTGGATGCGGCGCATTGTCTTTGGAAAGAGCTGGGAACAACCTGCATGACCTTGCCGCAGACCCATGATTTATGCAAGCTGTACCGCTATGTCATCGAGCGGTGCGGCGGTATTTTGATTACCGAAACGAACCTGCCGCATGATGAAAATATCAGCTATTTCGGCGACGGGGAGGAGGCACACATGGTGTATAATTTCGCCATGCCGGCCTTGTTGCTTTATACGATGCAGACTGGGGATGCTGGTCATTTGACATTTTGGGCAAAAAATCTTGATTACACGCCAAACTGCACCTATCTGAATTTTACGGCGTGTCACGATGGGTTTGGACTGCGTTCGCTTGAACAGTTTCTGGGATTGGAAAACATGCAGAAATTTGCCGAAGAGCTGGAAAAACGTACGGGAGCTAAAATCAATTACCGCCTGCACGGAAGCGGTAAAACTACTCCGTACGAGGCATGCGCCACGGCGTTCAGTCTGATGAACCGCGGGGATGGCAAAGACATGCAGTACAAACGCTTTTTATGCATGGAGACGTTGAAAATCCTGATGCGCGGTATCCCGGCCTTTTATATGAATGGCTTTATCGCCGCAGAAAATGATAATGAGGGCTGGGAGCGCACCGAGCATAACCGCGATTTGAACAGACAAAGATGGTCTTTGGACAATCTGGAAAAACAGATGAATAATCCGGCCACACCGGCTTTGATGGAATTGATGCGCAATCGGGCAGCCAATGCGGCTTTTCATCCCGATGGCGGGCAGATTATCTACGATTTGGGCAAGGAGTTCTTTGCTGTTACCCGTATTGCACCCGATAACAGCATGGCTATTAATGCGGTGGCCAATGTGACGGACAAGGATGTAACGGTTAATTGGAATGGTGTAACACTGGCTTTTGCGCCGTATGAGGTAAAACAATTTTCTATGTCGGCTCAGCAGGCACGTAACCTGTCTGCGGCGGCATAATACAAACACGAAAAGAAAAGGAAAAAACATGTCGGAAAATTTTGATGTTATCGTTGTTGGCGGCGGCCCCGGCGGTTATGTGGCGGCTATTCGCGCTTCGCAGTTGGGCATGAAAACCGCGCTGATTGAAAAACAGCATCTGGGCGGCATCTGTCTGAACTGGGGCTGTATCCCGACAAAGGCGCTATTGCGCAGTGCCGAAGTCTATCATCTGGCCAAACACGGTGATGCTTATGGAATTACGACCAAAGACGTGTCCTTTGATTTCAAAAAAATCATCGAGCGTTCGCGCGGTGTAGCCAAACAGCTTTCAGGCGGTATCGGTCATCTGATGAAAAAGAACAAGGTCACGGTATTTGACGGCCATGCGGCACTGGCGGGCAAGGGGACATTGGATATTACCGAGGGCAAGGACAAGGGTAAGAAACTCTCGGCCAAACACATTATTCTGGCCACCGGAGCGCGTGCCCGCGCTTTGCCGGGGTTGGAGCCGGACGGTAAGCTGGTCTGGTCGTATAAAGAGGCTTTGGTGCCTGAAGAAATGCCAAAATCGCTGTTGGTGGTCGGTTCAGGTGCTATTGGCAGTGAATTTGCCAGCTTTTATCAAACTTTAGGGGCAAAAGTGACACTGGTCGAGGTTGTTGACCGCATTTTGCCGGTCGAAGATGCCGAAATTTCCGATTTTGTCAAAAAATCTTTTGAAAAAGACGGTATGACAGTTCTAACCAAAGCGATGGTCAAGGAATTGCAAAAAAGCAAAAACAATGTCAAAGCCATTATCGAGGTGGATGGCAAGAAACAGGAAATCACCGCCGACCGTATTATTATGGCGGTGGGCATTACCGGTAATGTCGAAAATATCGGACTGGAAAAAACCAAGGCCAAGATTGACCGCGGCCATATCTTGACCGACAAATGGTGTGAAACGGATGAAAAGGGCGTGTATGCCATCGGTGACGTAGCCGGTGCGCCGTGGCTGGCGCATAAAGCCTCGCACGAAGCGGTTATCTGTATTGAAAAAATCGCCGGTGTCAAAGATGTCCATCCACTGGATACGGGCAATATTCCGGGTTGTACCTATTGCCGTCCGCAAGTCGCCAGTGTCGGTCTGACCGAAGCCAAAGCCAAGGAGCAGGGATACAGTGTCAAGGTTGGGCGTTTTCCCTTTATCGGCAACGGCAAGGCCATCGCACTGGGCGAACCCGAGGGACTTGTTAAAACCGTGTTTGATGCCAAAACGGGTGAGCTGCTCGGTGCGCACATGGTCGGTGCCGAAGTCACCGAGATGATACAGGGCTACGTTGTTGGTCGCACTTTGGAAACGACCGAGGCCGAGCTGATGCATACGGTGTTCCCGCATCCGACTCTGTCCGAGATGATGCATGAAAGCGTTCTGTCAGCCTATGGCAAGGCCTTGCATATGTAAGTAGTAAAAGGTATAAACCTGTATGACAGAAGCATTTCGCATTGTTAGTACATCGATTCAGCCTGATTTGGACGGGGTGGCCTGCGCTATCGCCTATGCCTATCTTCTTGAAGCACAGGGGATAAAGGCTTTACCGTCAAAGGGAAACGTTCTGGATGGCGAGGCGCTGTTCCATCTGGATCGCTTAGATAACCAGCAATGGGCCACAGCCGAGCAGGTTGAGGGGGCATCCGAATTTGTTCTGGTGGATTTCAGCTGGCTGAAAAAGCTTCCTACGCACATTGACCGGATGAAGGTTGTCGAGGTAATTGATCATCATCCATTCAATCAGCCTGATAGTGATTATCCCAATTCAAAAAATCAGGTTGAACATATTGGTGCCGCCGCGACACAGATTGTCGAACGCTTTATCGCTGCGGATATTGATATGCCGTTTTATATTGCCGAGCTGCTGTACGGGGCGATTTATTCCAATACGCAAAGCCTGAAAGGGGCGGTCACCATACAGCGTGACCATGATGCCGCCCATCATTTGGAAGAAACATATGGCGTTACGCTGGATATTGTCCGTGCACAGTATAAGGCGCGCACCGAGCAACTGCTGGCCAATGTAAACGACGCTGTTACGCAGGAATTTATCCCCGCCAGCCATTACGGTGTTAGTCAGTTGGAAATGCTGGATGCAAGCCGTATTTGGGAAACCTATAAGGAAGAGTTGAAAAGTGCTGTTAAAGCCGTGTTTGAACCGTCCATTCTGTCGATTGTGGATGCATTGGAGGGGAATTCCATTCATTATGTAACGAATGGTGCCTTGGGGCGCGAACTGGCCGGTCATTTTCCGCATTTGAAACAGCTGGAACCGGATGTTTACTCGGCGGACAGTGCTGTTTTACGCAAACAGATTTTCAAAGTCATGTGACTTCGCGCCTGCACCATACAATTTTCTTGCCTTTGGGCTCTATTGGGTTATCTTTATCAAAAGAATTTGACGCGATTAAAAGTATAATGTGAATGTCTGATACACCTGAACAAAAACCGAAACTTCGCCATCCCGAAAAAGCCCATCGTCCCGACAATCCCGTTCAGCGGAAAAAACCGGATTGGATACGGGTAAAGGCTCCGACATCGAAAGGCTATGTCGATACACACCAGTTGATGCGTAATCTGGGATTGCATACAGTGTGCGAGGAGGCGGCTTGTCCCAATGTTGGCAAATGCTGGGAGCAGAAACACGCATCCTTTATGATTATGGGTGATACCTGCACCCGTGCCTGTTCCTTTTGCAATGTGGCAACCGGTAAACCCGAAGCTCTCGACAAATTCGAGCCGCAGCGCGTGGCCGTGGGCGTTATGGAGCTAGGGCTGAAACATGTTGTGGTGACCTCGGTTGACCGCGATGATTTGGACGATGGCGGGGCGGAACATTTCGTTAAAACCATCGAAGCTATCCGCAGAATGTCTCCGGAAACAACAGTGGAAATCCTAACGCCTGACTTTAGAAACAAGGTAGAAGCAATTGATATAGTTGCTAAAGCGCATCCTGATGTTTTTAATCATAATCTTGAAACTGTACCGCGCCTGTACCCGTCCATTCGCCCGGGTGCGCGCTATTTCGGTTCGCTTCGATTGTTGCAACGGGTCAAAGAGGTCGAGCCGACATCCTTTACCAAATCGGGCATTATGGTCGGTTTGGGCGAAAGCAAGGAAGAGGTGCGGCAGGTCATGGATGACATGCGTGATGCTGACATCGATTTCATCACCATCGGTCAGTATCTGCAACCCACGGCCAAACATGCGCCGGTCGACCGTTTTGTCACACCCGAGGAATTTGCCGAATACGAAAAAATGGCCTATGCCAAAGGTTTTTTGATGGTATCGGCGACACCGCTGACCCGCTCGTCCTTCCACGCCGGCGAAGATTTTCAGCAAATGAAAGCCAACCGCGAAAAGAAACTCGCCGCCAAAGGGTGACATCCCTGTCTTTACACGCCATCATTCATTCGCTACACTCCTGATAATAGTTGATTTTATTATGTGGGGATGGATTTCGTGAATATGGCATTGCTTTCGATGATTGGCTATGTGGTGTTATTGCTGGTTATTTCGGCTGTCCACACCCACAGGCGTAAACGGTATGATGCCAGTGAGGAATTCCTGATTGCCGATCGGCGTTTGTCGGGCGGTATGTCTGCCCTTAGCATTGTGGCTTCTTTTATCGGCGGTGGCACTATCCTTACCAATACGGCGTTGATTTTCAAATACGGCTATTATGCGCTTCCCTATATGTGCGGTTTGCCGATGGGAATGCTGTTTTTCATGCTGATAGCGCCGAAATTACAGGAACAGGCTCATGGTGAGAAATGGCTGACGCTCTATGATTTTTTTCAAAGTCGCTATGGGACATTGTCCAAGCATCTGGTGGCGGTGACACAAATCATATCGATTGCCTTGATTGTATCGGTGGCGCTGATTGGCGGGGCTAAAATGCTTCAGATACTGGCGGGATACTCTTATGTGACAAGTGTATTCCTGATGGCCGGAATTGTCGGAACCTATCTGGTGATTTCCGGGTTTTCTGCCGTGGTCAAGACGGACATGATACAGGCCGGATTTATCATTGTGCTGTTTGGTGGTCTTCTCGGTTTTACGGCGTTGTATCCCGTGCCCGAAATCACCTATGAGCAAATGAACTTTCAAGATATGTCGATTACCGTGTGTATCCTGATGACGGTTATCACGCTTTTATACATGTTCGGTGCCGAGGATTTGTTCCAGCGCGTTTATGCAACCAAAAACAAGAAAGCATTGAAAAAATCGCTCTGGATAGCATGGGCATTATATCTGTTTTTCTATATTTGCCTGATGTATTCGGTCTTTACATTCAAAGCCCTGTACCCTCAGCTTCAGGGGGATATGGCCTTTCTTGAATCCATCAAGCTGCTTATTCCGCCGTATTATCAGTGGATAGCATCGATTGCCGTGATGTCGGTACTGCTTTCGACCATTGATACATTCGTGTTTAATGGTGTGCTTAATATCAACAAGCTGGTGATGGATATTCGCGGCTCCAGTGCCGATCATAAAACGCTGACCCGCCGGACACGCTGGGGCGTTCCTTTGTTCCTGTTGGTCGTGGTAGGCGTGTCGTTGTTTATCCAGAGTGTAGTGCACACGACGTTTATTTACGCGGTATTTATCAGCTGTAACGCCTTTATTGTTATCCTGTCGTTCCTGTTTCCAAAGATGGACAAATGGTATGCTGTTTCCATCCTTGTCACCAATGGCGTTTTATTACTGGGAATGGCGGCAACACTCGGCCTGTCGGAAAAGCTGGTGGTTGTGCCGTTCGGTGCAGTAATTATAGGCTGTCTGGCCGCCTTCATCGTCAAGAAAACCGCTTTACGAAAAATGGCAAAGGCGAGGGGATAAGCCCCGCCTCATATTATGGTGCTGGATTGGTGGGTGCCTTGTTATCCTGTAATGCTTTTGCCGGGACGGTAATATGACGTTTCTGTTCGTCTAACTCAGTCTGTGATAGAGGAGACAGCGCGGTGTCAATGGATTCGCGGAATGTTTCGACAAGAGACTGGTTGGTATGC
>QKJH01000124.1 GCA_003250865.1 Alphaproteobacteria bacterium
GAAGACGGAAAAATCGCCCGTTCACGTTATTGTGACGAAGCCAATTTCGACGGCGTTCCGGACAGTGAACTCAGCAACCCAAGCGAAAGCTTTGAACAGGAAATTCTGGATACCGCCCATATTGATGTCGGCGATATTGTCCGGCACATGAATGACAATATTCCGGGACAAATCGGCGACATTTCTATCCGTCCCATGGTCAAAATTCGATTGAAAGACAACGGCTTTGTCCGTTTTCAGCTTTTTCTGTTTGACCGCGACAAAGTACCGGAAGAAAAAATGTTGCGCGAAAAATACAATGGCCGTCCACGCGAAGTCGCATTGTTTACCCGTTATATGCGTCAATTCGACTTTGATGATTATTGCTGGATTAATGACGGCAGTAATTCAATATCCAGCCGGGATCTTTCCAAGAAACAGGTATACCCGTTCGCATTCGGCTTTTTTGATGAGGTAAAGAAATCCATCGGCATCGAAAAAGAAAAAATGCCGGTACAGCGGGAAGATATTCTGGCCATGACAAAATACGGTTTTCTTCCCGAAAAGGACAGCTGGAAAAAACTGTCAAAAGTTCTGTCACAACGCCTGCGTTTTTGGGCCAATCCGGAAAACCGGATTACCGTTATGGACAATCCCGTTCTGCCTCAGGATCTTGTTTTTATGAACACTTACGTTCATAGTGACCGCCCGCAGGACATTCTAAAACTGATTGAATACGAGGATAAAACTTTTAACCGTCCCCTTGGCCGCATTCTGATTAAAGGTGACTTCCCCGAAGATTACGCCCATTACAAGGATATCGGACTACGGGAAAGTACCGAGGACTGGAACTGTATCATGGCTTTTGATGCAACTGATGAGAAGTCAGTCAAACGCTATAACACCTATATGGCAAAGCGGCTTAATGTCGTGTATCAGGAAGCCATCGAAAACAAACAGGAAGTAACGTCTGTTTTACCGGTTGCTCCGCTTAAGAAATTTAATTTTCCCGGTGTTAGCCTATAGGTTCCTTTGCTGAATCTTAATAAAAAAGGCATAGGGTTATCTTGAATTACCGTCCAACTGTTCGGTTGAAATTCTATGGATAGCCAGTTTATTGCCTTGATTATTGCTTCTTTCCTGCCGTTTTGTTTTTATGCGGCATGGAAAATCCGTAAACACATCAAAAACCCGGAAACCCGCAATAAATACAGCCTGTTCTCTATAATGACCGTGGCCATAGCCGCCACAGCCGTCGGTTTTTCCGTGCGAATGGGGCACGAAGACTGGATGGTTTACTCACTGGCTGTTTTCCTACCGCTCCTTCTGTTTAAAACGGGACTGTTTATTGCGCGCCTGATAACAAAACACCGCGACCGGCCAAAGGAAATGCCGATTGCACCCCCGCCACCCACACAGGGCACGAACGAAAACTTCACAACCTCGGAAAATCTGGAGATTTTTTAACCGCTAGCGCAGTTTGATTTGCGCACCGGCAATGGAACGGGCAAACAGCGGACATTCCTTGCTGGCCGTAACGGTAAATCCTTTATCGGACGAAGAGGCACAAGCCGATAACGCGGCAAAAAGAAAACAAAAAGCAAGCGGTTTAAGCATTGAATGATCCGAAAAACAAATAAAAAAGGCCACCTGACGGTGACCCTTTTTTAATGGAGCGAGTGAAGGGATTCGAACCCTCGACATTCACCTTGGCAAGGTGACGCTCTACCCCTGAGCTACACTCGCATAATAAGCGATTTAGGCGTTGTATTGCCTGCACCAACCGTTATAATTGCGGCCAGTGGAAGGAATTAATAATCAGTTTTGCCCAAAAGGTCAAGCATTATGAATCAAAAAATGATAAAAAAATCCGCCTTGGTTGATTTAACCCCTGAGCAAGCGGAACTTTTCAAACTTTTCAAAGACCTTAGCATTGCCAACGAAACATGGGATCACCCCCCAGTTTTTACCTGTGATGAAAGCGAATTCATGTACGAGCTTTTGCCCGGCGGCCATTGCAAATCACTGTTGCTGACGGATTTTAAAGGGCGGTTCATTCTGGCCGTCGCATTGGATCAGACAAGAGTTGACCTTAAGACTCTGCATAAAGCCATTGATTCAAAACGTCTATCCTTTGTCAAACCGGAAACCATGCAGGAACTGCTGCAGGTAACTCCCGGTTCGGTTACGCCCTTTGCCCTGATGCATGATACGAACAATAGAATTGAGGTTTTAATTGATTCGGCCATCCTGCCGCACAAAACCGTTTATTTTCACCCGCTAAAAAATGACAAAACCACTGGCATTGCACGCGAAGATTTATTCCGTTTTATTGAGAGTACAGGCCATTCTTACCGGATTATCAACCTGAGCAATCCATTAGAAGATGAATCTTAACTTGAAATTTCGGTTTTGTCTTATAAGTTAGGGGCTATTGATTAATAACAAGGAGTAACCATGACCGGTTTGCTGGATAGCAGCGGTGTACCGCTTCCACCGCAAGACAACAACTCAGCTGCCAACACAATTGACGGTGTGGCTGTCATGGACAGTGATACAGCCGGGTTCGAGCAAGACGTACTCATCCAATCACAGGAATGTCCCGTGATTATCGATATGTGGTCGGAAAATTGCGGCCCGTGCAAACAGTTGATGCCGCTTTTGGAAAAAGTCGTCACCTCCTATAATGGTGCAATCAGGCTGGTTAAAATCAATGCGGACGAAAACCCGCAAATTTGTCAGGTTCTGCAAATTCAATCCCTCCCGACTATTTTGGCTTTTTACAAAGGGCAACCCGTGGATGGCTTTACGGGCTATATCCCGGAACCGGCCATTCGCCAGTTTGTCGATGCTCTTTTGAAAAAAGCCGGTATCGAAGCCAAAAAAGACATTGCCAAGCTGTTGCAACAGGCAGAAAAGTCCCGCAATGAGAAAAATTTTATGGATGCCGAGAATCTTTACTGGCAAATTCTGGAGCAGGATGCCATGAATACCCGTGCTTTTGCGGGGCTTGGGCATTGCTATCTGGATAATAACGACATCAGCGGCGCACGCGAGTTCTTGAAATCGCTGTCTCCCGAATTATATCAAGATGAAGCCATCATGGAATTTAGAAACCGTATTAAACTCATGGAAGAAGTGCATGATGATTCAGGGTTACAAACGTTGGAGAAAGACATTGAGGACAATCCGTCGAACCACCCGGCTCGATTGGAACTGGCCGACAAATACTATGCGCTTAACCAATACGACAAAGCGTTTTCTGTTTTGCTTCAATCCATTGAAGCGGATGCCGCATGGCATGATGGCGCAGCAAAGGCAAAACTTTTTGAATTGTTTAATCATATCGGTCATTCCCATCCGGCTGTCGCCGCTGCGCGTCGTCAGCTCTCGGGAATTCTATTCCGTTAAACTACACCGACAGCGTATCCGGGGATGTAATAATGGGTGACCGCCGCTTTAGCATGACAGTCGATGAACTGCCGAACACCCTACCTTTATTTCCGTTGGGCGGTGCATTGCTGTTACCGGGCGGTGAACTTCCCCTTAATGTTTTCGAACCGCGTTATGTCCGTATGATAAAGGATGTTATGGCTTCGCGGCAGCCCTATATCGGCATTATCCAACCCAAAGGAGCCTGTAACTGCGGCTGTTCATGCGGTAACGCCACACCGCTTTATGAAACGGGTTGTATGGGTAAAATCACATCTTTTACCGAAACGACCGATGGCCGTTATCTGATTTCCGTTCTAGGTATCTGCCGTTTTACAATGACCAGGGAAATGGAAACAGCCACCCCCTACCGTATTGCACGCACACGCTGGGACGATTTCTCCGACATTGATTTGCAACCGTGTTCCAGCTGTATCAAAAAAATCAAACCGGATTTAATCGAACGCCTGCACCCTTTCTTTGAAGCCCATAACATGGAAATCGACTGGGACAAGGTAGACGAAATCGCCGATGACAAGCTGATGACCTGCTTGTCAATGGTATGCCCATTTGACCCGGCTGAACAGCAAGCCCTACTCGAAGCCCCTACACAGAAAAAGCGTTGCGAGCTGATGATTACCATGATTGACTTTGCCTTGAAATCCATGGGACAATCGGATCAACATTAATCCCGACAAGAAAGCACGGCCATGCCAAAGAACGCTTCCGCTCCATCATTTGACTGTTCGCCCAAACTGCTCGAGCTGCTGGTATGCCCCATCACAAAAACCAATTTGAAATATGATAAAAAGAATAACGAGCTCATTTCCGATGCTGCAAAGCTGGCCTTCCCCGTACGTGACGGTATTCCCGTCATGCTCATCGAAGAAGCGCGCCACATCAAAAAATAACCTTATGGTCGTAATAACCTTTTTTGCACGGTAAAAATGGGATAGACTGTTCTCAGTATTTTATTCCGTATTGTTCATGAAAGGATTGTTCCGATGCCCGCCGTCATAATATTTGCCGTCTTTGCCCTGTTGATTGTCATTCGCGCCTTTAAAATCGTACCGCAAGGCTATAACTGGACGATTGAACGGTTCGGTCGCTATACCGGCGTACTTAGCCCGGGTCTGCATATTATCGTACCGTTTATCGATGGCATCGGCCACAAGCAAAACATGATGGAACAGGTTCTGGACATCCCGCCACAGGACGTAATTTCCAGCGATAACGCCATGGTACGCACGGATGCAGTCTGTTTCTTTCAAATTCTCGACCCGGTCAAGGCTTCGTATGAAATTCATGATTTGAACCGTGCCTTGCGCAATCTGGTCATGACAAACATCCGTGCCGTTCTGGGTTCGATGGAGTTGGACCACATGCTGTCCAACCGTGATGCCATCAACACGGCACTCTTGACCAAAATCGACGAAGCCACCAACCCGTGGGGCGTTAAAATCACCCGCGTGGAAATCAAGGACATTTCGCCGCCGCGTGATTTGGTGGATGCCATGGCACGCCAGATGAAAGCCGAACGTGAAAAACGTGCCGCCATTCTCGAGGCCGAGGGCGAACGGGAATCCGCCATCAAGGTAGCCGAGGGCGAAAAACAATCCGCCATCCTGCAGGCCGAGGGGGAACTGGAAGCCGCCAAACGCAGTGCCGAAGCGCGGGAACGTCTGGCCGAGGCCGAGGCCAAAGCCACCCAGATGGTGTCCGTTGCCATTCAAAAAGGGGACAGTCGCGCCATCAATTACTTTGTAGCGCAAAAATATGTCGAGGCACTGGGACAGATTGCCAGCTCGCACAACAATAAAATCATGATGATACCGCTCGAGGCCAGCAGTGTCATCGGGTCGGTCGCCGGTATCGGCGAAATTGCCAAGGAAGTATTCGGCAAGGATGAGCCCGCCACCGTGCGTCAGAACAGCAGTAAAAAATAAGGAGTGCAGTCATGATGGATTTTTTACAACAACTTGTCTATTGGCACTGGTTTATTCTGGGTATGATTTTGCTCGGTCTTGAAACGTTGGGTGTCGGTGGATTTTTAATCGGTATCGGTGTTGCCGCCATCGGTCAAGGCATTATCAGCCTGATTGCCCCTTCTCTTTCGTGGCAGGTGCAACTGGTATTGTTTGGCGTTATGGCTCTTGTTTTCTCGTTCGTTTATTGGAAGTTCTTCCGCAAGGTCAACGAAAAAACCGACCGCCCTGCCATTAATGACCGTGCCCGCCAAATGATTGGAAAAACAGCCACGGTTGTAGCTCCAAACAAAATACAGATTGGTGATGTCATGTGGGATTACGAGTGCGATGACAAGCCCGCCATTGGTGACACGGTAACGGTCACCGAAGCAAACGGCATGACCTTGGTTGTAAAAACATAACATCCCCCGCACATACCTTAAAAAAGAGCCCCAAACGGGGCTTTTTTTTACGATATTGACCTCTTGATAAAAAGATGATAATGTTTTATTGTTTTAATACACTAAAACATTTTTGTTGATAATCTATCTTGCCTTCCCCCCATGACCGATACAAACAAAAACATTCCCCTGTCCCACGCCTTTCTGGCCTTGGAGAACAGCAGTGAAGTGCGTAAATTTTTGCGGGACATCCTCACGCCGCAAGAATTCAAAGTAATGGAAGAACGCTGGGCAATTGCCCAAATGCTCTATCGGAGAGATTGTTCCTATCGTGAAATTTCCAGCCTGACCGGCACTTCGGTCACCACCGTCACACGCGTTGCCCGTTTTTTAAATACGGAACCATACAAAGGGTACAAGACGGTTTTGGACAGACTTTCAGATATGCCTTAAAGTTATCACATTATTATTTTTTCCGGATTATTAACCTGGTATTTTCGTATGCGGTGGAAAAAATCACCTATAAAAATAAAAAATTCAA